>JBILJE010000047.1:0-14746 GCA_044377395.1 Rariglobus sp.
CAAACGCGCAGGCAGTACCCAGCCGGATGCCGTGCGCGAGGCGCTCGCCGCCACGCGCAACTTCATGGGCGTGACCGGCAACACCACCATCGATGCCGACCGCAACGCCGCCAAGCCAGCCGTGGTCGTGGCGATCAAGTATGGGAAGCTCAACTTCTTCAAATCCGTGGCACCTTGATGGAGTTTGCCCAACAGCTCCTCAACGCGCTTTCGCTGGGCGCGATCTACGCCCTCATCGCGCTCGGCTTCACGATGGTTTACGGCGTGCTGCGTTTCATTAACTTCGCGCACTCCGACGTCTTTATGATCGGTGCGGTGGTTGGCAGCCTGCTGGGCAACCACCTGCCGATGGGAACGTGGTGGGGGGGCCTCGTCTGCCTCCTGGCGGCGATGGCCGTATGTGCCCTGGTGGGCGTTGTCATCGAGCGTGTCGCTTATCGCCCCCTGCGCGCCGCCCCCCGGCTCAACGTCCTGATCACCGCCATCGGCGTGTCACTTTTTATCGAATACCTGTTTCAAAACGAACTCGTTTTCGGCGCCGCTCCCCGTCCCTTCCCGCCCGTTTTCCCATCCGTGCTCTGGCAGTGGCACGGGCTGTCGATCTCAAGCAACCAGTTAATCGTCATCGGCGTGGCCCTTGTGCTGGTGGTGGCGCTGGAGCTCATTGTCTACCGCACCCGGATTGGCACCGCCATGCGTGCCGTCTCGCTCAATCCACGCGCCGCCCAGCTCGTCGGCATCAACCCTGACGTCGTGGTCGCCTTCACCTTTGCGCTCGGCTCGGCCTTGGCCGGAGCAGGCGGGGTGCTCTACGCGCTCAATTACCAATCGGTCGAGCCGCTCATGGGTGTGATGCCCGGCCTGAAGGCCTTCGTCGCCGCGGTGCTGGGCGGCATCGGCAGCATCCCCGGCGCGGCGCTTGGCGGACTGCTCATTGGCGGCATCGAGACGTTCATCGGCGGCAGCCAGTTCTCCACCTACAAGGACGCCATCGCCTTCGCGTTGCTCATCCTGATTTTACTCTTTCGCCCGACCGGCCTGCTGGGCCGCCGCATCCCCGAAAAAGTATGACCCCGCGCCGCTCCGGCCCGCCGTGGCCCCACCTGTTTCTCGGAGGCGCACTGCTCGCCGCCTTCCTGCTCACGCGCTGGGTGACCGATCCCTACGCCAACGACGTGCTCACGACCATTGGCATCAACGTCATCCTCGCCGTCTCGCTCAACCTGGTTAACGGCTACACCGGTCAATTTTCGCTCGGCCACGCGGGCTTCATGTCAGTCGGCGCGTACCTGTCGGCGGCGATCACGCTGTTGCTCGGCCCAAGCATCCTCGGCGAAGACGGCGGCGCTACCTGGGCGCAAAACGCGCTTTTCTGCGGCGGCCTGCTAGTCGGTGGCCTCAGCGCCGCCGCAGCCGGCTTGCTCGTGGGCATCCCCTCGCTGCGGCTGCGGGGCGACTACCTGGCGATTGTCACCCTCGGCTTCGGTGAAATCATCCGGGTGATTTTCCAAAACATCGAGCCCCTCGGCGGCGCGCTCGGCCTTAACGGTATCCCCAATTACACCACGGTCGGCTGGACCTTCGCCATCGCCGCCCTGACCGTTTTTGTCGTCGGGTGCCTGATCAACTCGACCTACGGGCGCGGCTTTATCGCCACGCACGACGACGAAATCGCCGCCGAAGCCATGGGCCTGAACACCACCCGCTACAAGGTGGTGGCGTTTGTCGTGGGCGCGTTTTTCGCCGGTCTTGCTGGAGGACTCTACGGCCACTTCAAAATGAGCATCACCGCCGCCGGCTTCGATTTCACCCGGAGCATTGAGATCGTGGTCATGGTTATCCTCGGCGGCATGGGCAACACCTTGGGCGTTATCCTCGCGGCCATCCTGCTCACGCTCCTGCCCGAAGTGCTGCGCCCCATCGCCGAGTTCCGCATGATTCTTTACGCGCTGCTGTTGATCGTGCTGATGCTCCTGCGTCCCCAGGGCCTGTTCAACTTCCGCCGCCGCCACCGCTGATGCCCCCGCTCCTTCACCTCGACCAAGCCACGCTGCGCTTCGGCGGTCTCACCGCCGTCAACGCCGTCGATCTGAGCCTGCCCGTCGGCCAGCTTCACGGCATCATCGGCCCCAATGGCGCAGGAAAAACCACGCTGTTTAACCTCATCACCGGCGTTTATGCGCCGTCTTCGGGCAACTTGAGTTTCGACGGCAACAGTCTCGCCGGCCTGAGACCTGACCAGATCACCGCCCTGGGGATCGCGCGCACGTTTCAAAACATCCGGCTCTTCCCGCAACTGAGCGTCTTCGACAACGTGCGCGTCGCCTGCAACCTGCACCGCGCCACGTCTCCGCTGCACACGCTCATTCGCGGAGCGGCGTTTCGCGCTGACGAAGCCGCCACTGCCGCCCGTGTCGACGAACTGCTCGCGCTCTTCAACCTAGAGCGCTTCCGCGACAAACCCGCCACTTCCCTTCCCTACGGCGAACAACGCCGGCTGGAGATCGTTCGCGCTCTCGCCACCCGCCCCCGCCTGCTGCTGCTCGACGAACCCGCCGCAGGCATGAACCCATCGGAAAAGGTGGAACTGGTTCGCCTCATCAAAGAAGTCCATCGCCGCTTCGACCTGACTATTTTACTGGTTGAACACTCCATGCGGGTCGTGATGACGCTGTGCGAGCGGATCACGGTGCTGGATTACGGTGTAAAAATCGCTGAAGGCGCACCGGGAGAAATCCAAAAAGACCGCAAGGTGATCGAAGCCTATCTGGGCGAAGACCACACCAACAACTCGGCCCACCACTAATAGGCGGTAACCTTCGATTTGTAGGATCGAATTGAGGTTGGCGAAGGAGTTTTGCTGTCGGCTTGATCAGTGTTTATTAGTGCTCATCAGTGGTTAAAAACTCCTCCTCCGGATCAACGAACCCGATCAAAATCAACCACTGATCAGCACTGATATTCACTGATGTAGGCGTGGCGACCTTCGGCAATTAACCCCTGTTCTTTGCGATCCTTGCGTTCTTTTGCGGCTAAACTGCCTTGGCTTAATCTGACGCTCTATCTGTTACCCGACACGAAGCCGCCCCGTTCGCCCCAAATGCGCGCCGCCCCCGCGTAATTTTCCCGCGCCGATATTGCATCGTCCGCGCTGAGCGCTTGTCCTGTTCGATCCTCCATGTCGGCACCTTTGAATCCCCCGCAGCTCCCCGCCAACGACGACACCTTTGTCGCGGATCAAGCCCTGCTCGGCCGCCTGCAGGAGGAACTCGCCGCCCGTCGCGAGGAACGCATTACCCTTCAGGCCCGCCACCGCGACCGCCTCGAGGATGCCCTCGACCACCTCGATTCACTCCGTAAAAACACCCGCGATCGTCAGTCTGAAATCGCCGCCATCGGCCAACCCGCCGAGGCCTCCGCAGACGACGAATCCGGTGAGGGTGGCCGCGCCAAAGCCCTCGCCAAGGCGCAGGCCGAACTAGCCGAAGCCGCCCGCCTCGCCGCAGCCGCCCCCTTTGCGCCCGAGGACCTCGCCGCCTACCGCCTGCCCTCCCTCGATTTACTCCGGTCCGCCACCGCAACCGAACACGAGCTGGTGCCGCCCGAGGAGGTCGCCGCCAACCGCCAAATCCTCCAGACCACCCTCGATAGCTTCGCCGTCGATGCGTTTGTCTATGATTCCATCGTCGGCCCGCGGGTCACCCAGTTCCGGGTAAAACCTGGTTTCGGTGTTCGCGTGGAGGCGATTGCCAGCCTCGAAAAAAACCTCGCCCTAGCCCTTTCCGCCAACGCCGTGCGCATCCAGGCGCCGATCCCTGGCGAGAGTTTTGTCGGCATCGAAACCCCCAATCGCCACGCCGTCCCGCTTGCCTTGCGCAGCGCCTTCGAATCGCCCGCCTGGCGCGACACCACGGCCGACCTGCCGATCGTCCTGGGCGTCGATATCACGGGCAGCCATGTCATTTGCGACCTCGCCAAAGCCCCCCACGCCCTCATCGCCGGCGCCACCGGTTCGGGCAAATCGGTTTGTATCAGTAACATCATCCTTTCGCTCCTATATCGCTTCCGGCCCGATGAACTGGAGCTCGTGCTCATCGACCCGAAAATCGTCGAGTTCGCCATTTACCGCGATCTGCCGCACCTGATTCACCCCGTGGTCACTGACCCGAAGCAGGCCTGCCAGGCGCTCAAGTGGCTGGTTCGCGAAATGGAGCAGCGTTACCAGACCCTGGCCGAGAAAAACGTGCGCAACCTCGCCGGCTACAACGCCAAGGCCGAAGTCGAGGGTTTCGCAAAACTCCCCTATATTGTCCTCATCATCGACGAGCTCGCCGACCTCATGATGACGGCCGCCCAAGAGGTCGAAACGCCCGTCGCGCGCCTCGCCCAGATGGCGCGTGCCGTCGGCATGCACACGATCCTCGCCACCCAGCGCCCCTCGGTGAACGTGATCACGGGCGTCATCAAAGCCAACTTCCCCACCCGCGTAGCCTTCCAGGTCGCCTCGCAAATCGACAGTCGCACGATCCTCGACGGCAAAGGCGCCGAAGCGCTCCAGGGGCGCGGCGACATGCTTTACAGCCCGCCCGGTCTCGGGCGGCTCCAACGCCTCCAGGCGCCCTTCGTTGACGACGCCGAGGTCGAACACGTCGTGGCCGCATTAAAGTCCCAGTTGCAGCCGCGTTACCGTGTCGAACTGCGCGCCGAGGATGCGCCCGGCGGCGGCGAAGACGTCCTCGGTGACTCGGAAACCAACGCGGGGCTCGACCCGCTCATTAAGGAGGCGCTTGAAATCATTTCGGCCCACGGCCGCGCCAGCACCAGTTACCTGCAACGCCGCCTGCGCATCGGTTACAACCGTGCCGCATGCCTCATCGAGGAGATGGAAAAACGCCGCTTTATCGGCCCTCAAATCGGTAACAACCCGCGCGAGATTTACGTCAAACCCGGCGACCTGCACGTCGACTAAAACGCTTCGTCGCGCCCCTCACCTTCCACCGCCCTCCCGTGTCCGCCGCTGAACCTCTTTCCCCAGACGCCCTGCTTGCCCGCATCCGGCACGACGGCGTGCGCCGCACTGCCCAGGCGCTGCGAAAGCCCCCGCTGCCCTCCTCGCTGCTGCAAGCCCTCGCCGATCTGCCCGTGGACGAGGCACCCGAGGCCCGCGCGTTCGTTGCAGCCTACCCGCTCGCGCCCAGCCACCTGCTCGAAGCCCTCGCGGCCCAGTCGCCCTCGACCACCGTCCTCGCGCTACTCGCCTCCAACCCGCGCACCCCGCCCCACCTGCTGATCGAAATTGCAGCGCACCCTGATGCCGAGGTTCGCGCCCAAGCGGCGATCCACCCGCAGTTGCCCGCCCGCGAATTGCTCACCCTGGCCGACGACCCCGACGCCCGCGTACGCCGCGCCCTGGCCACCAACTCCGGCCTGCGCCTGCCCCAGCAGGCCCTTCTGGTTTGCGATGCCGATCCTGCCGTGCGCGTCGCCCTCGGCGGCCAGTCCGGACTCGCCACACCGGCCGCGCTGGCCCTCGCCATCGACGACAGCGCGCTGGTGCGCCTTCACACCGCAGCCACCGCACCCGCCGACGACGAGATGCTCTGCGGCTGGGCCACGACCGATGAAGAGGATCTGCAACTCGCCTTGCTCCAACGCCGGAGTTTGCCCAAAGCCGCCGAACGCCTGCTCCTGCAATCGCCCCACGCCTCCGTGCGCCGCGCGGTTCGCGACCGTGTGCAACCCGACGAAATCGATCTGCTGAACCTGGCCACGACCGGCGACACCGAGGAGCGCGGCTGGGTGGCCGCACGCCGGAACCTTCCGCGCGCGGTGCAGCGCCTCTTGGCGCAAGATGCGGATCCTGCGGTGCGCACCGCCCTCGCCGCCAACACCCACCTCGATCCCGCCATTGGCGTTTACTTCATCGATCTCGGTGACGAGCCGGCGTGCGTCGCTCTGGCAGGCAACCCCGCGCTCGCCGCTGAACAGGTGCAAGCGCTCGCGGCCACCCGTTACCCGGCGGTTCTCGCCGCCCTGGCCTACCGCGAAAACCTCGACCTCGGGCTGGCCCGCGTACTGGTGACCTGCAGCCCGGTTTTCCGCCGACACTGGGCGATCCAAGACCGCGCACTTCCCGGCCTCGATGCCGCCACGGCGCGCGAGCTTCTTGCCGACCCGTTGCCCGCGATTCGCCGCCTCGCGGTGAGTGGCCACGCCTGGCGGCGCGCAGACCTCTACGATCTGGTGCGCGACCCTGTTGCCTCCGTGCGCCTCGCGGTCGTGCAACACCCCAACGCCCCCGACGAGCTCATAGCCGATGCCCGCGCCGATGTCGCCCCCGAGGTGGCCGCCGCCGCCAGCGCCGTTCAAAGTGCTCGTCTACGTCAGCCCCAACCCACCACCATCGCACCGATCAACGTCCCCACGACCGCTTCAGCTCCACGCCCCGAACCCACTGTCGTCACACCCACCCTTTCATCTCCGCAAGTCACTCCTGCGGCGGGCAGCCTGCTCAATAAACTCGCCCGCCTCTTTCGTTAAAAAACTGCGCTCCCTTTACTGTCATGGCCAAGAAACCCACCCTCACCGCCCTCACCTTTCGCGATCTCGTCCTCGTTGCGGACGCCGAAACCCTGCGCCAAGCGCTCGACGCCCGCGTCCGCATCGACGCCCTCATTGCCGAGCGACAAGCCGCCTATGAACGCATCTCCGCACTCGAAACCCAGATCGAGGAGGTCATCGGCGAGCCGGGAATTTTCCCATTCCCACCACCGCCCCTGCCCGTCGCAGGACTGGACCCCAAGTCGGAAACGCTGACCCGCGCCGCTGGTGTCGCCAAAAAGATCACACCACGCGAAACAACGGCACCTGCCACCCCCCCCGTAGATACGGAATCGACCGGTGATGAACCGACCGAGACCGACGACGATAAGGACGCCTAAGCCCGTCGATGCGCAGGGACCAACAAATCAAGGTCAACGAGATGCTCCTCGAACGCGAGGAGCTCTTCCTGCGTATCCACGCTGCGGAGAAAGAGGTCTTGAGGATTATGGGTGGCGACTACCCGTTCACGACCATCGAACTCCCCTCCAACCGCCGCGCCAAACGCAAAACCGTCCCCGCACGTACCGCGACTGCGCCAGCGCCCGCTGATGCGAGCGAACGCGCGACGATTACCCTGCGACGGCTAGAACCCGGTGAGGCCCGCTACCGGGTAACGTACCGGCAATTCGCCCAAGTGGTGGTCGAGGAACACGGTGATTTCGACGCCGTGCGCACCCTGTTGGCCTGCCAAAGCAGCCAGCTCCAAGTGCAAAAACTAGAAACGCTGCGCGCGGACGGCTGCTTAGGCGCGAACCTTGCCTGAGCCCCCGGCTGGCAGGGAAAAATCGCCCGCCCCTAAAGAGTTTTAAATTAAGTCCAGGTTATACCCCTCGCTTGTAGGGAAACGGCGCCGGGGCGACTAACACAGGCAAGGGCACCGAGGCCAAAACGGTGCCAACGTCTACGGGGAAGCCCCTAAGAAATTCAGCCGCAGCCAACATTTTCCCGCCCGGTTTTTGCAGGCGCAAACACCGCAACTCGCCCCCACCTCCGGTCGCAATCCGCAACCCCTCCGCATCCGCCCCCACGATGCTGCCAGCCGGTTGCCCACCTACCTGGGGCTCAATCGAGGTGGTTTTCGCCACGACTTCGGCCAAGCCGATTTTGACCGGCTGCCCTGCAATTTCCACCGTGCATGCCGGCCACGGGTAAAGCCCATTGACCCGCGCGGCCACCACTTCAGCGGGTGCGTTAAAATCAAGCCGCCCGTCGTCCTTCACCAACCGTCGGCAAAAACTTGCCGCCGCATGCTCCTGTTCAACAAAAACAAGCCCCTGCGCCGTCAGTTTCGGCAACGTGCGCGCCAACAGCGGCACACAGGCAGCGGCCAGTTTGGCATCAATTTCCAGCGCGGTGTCGTGCGGGCCGATCACGACCGACTCCACATCGGCAACCGGACCGGCGTCGAGCTGGCGCACGATGCGCATGAGCGAAACCCCGGTCGCAGCATCCCCGTTGGCGATCGCCGTTTGGATCGGCGAGGCCCCCCGGTATTTGGGAAGCAAGGACGCGTGCAGGTTGAGCGTGCCGAGGCGAGGGGTATCAATAAAATCCTGCTTCAGGATGTGCCCGTAGGCCATGACCAGCGACACGTCGGCGGACAACGCGGCAAGCTGTGCCCGGACCTCCTCGGTGATTTTCTCCGGCTGATAAACCGGCAAGCCATGGGCCAACGCCCACGTTTTTATTCCATTGGGTGTCACCTTCTGGCCTCGCCCCACGGCCCGGTCCGGCTGGGTAAACACTGCCGTCACCCGGGCTAACGCACTGCCCTCGCCCGCCAACCAATCGAGCAGCGGCAGCGCGATGATGTCGGACCCAAGAAATACAACGTTGAGCGGTGCAGGCATAATTCTAATTAGCTTTCAAGTTGAGGCTTACGGCCTCCCTTGAGCTCACGCTCAAGGCCACACACTTCACAAACACCTTCCTCGTGGCCTTGAGCGTGAGCTCAGGGTGTTTAGCCAAAGGTATACGCGCCCCCAGGAACCAGATTGATTAAGCTCATCTTGAACGCGAATTAGCATTGTTAAAAAAAAGTGGGCGGCCAGTGAAGGCCGCCCGATACGCTTACTTCAGCGTCTTGATCCACTTGCCCACCGTGTCGGCAAGTTCGCCGAACGCGGCGTCGGTGGAGGGTTTTTTGAGGCCGTCAAAAACACCCCAGTGTTCAACATGCGTGACCGACTCACCTGGGGCGAGTTTGACCAACGGGCTGAGGGTTTCCAATTCGATCATTTCGCCATTGGTGAACACCTCGAACGGGCAACCAAAATCAGGATACGTGGCGCCCTTGATGACCGGAGCGTATTTGACGAAGGTCACGCCATCCACCCAGTAGGCAGACCAGCCGGGATAGTTGGTGATGCCAAACTTCTGCGCGGCCTTGGCCTTCGGTACGTCGATGCCGATGAAGTCACGGTGCATGTCCCACACGGGCAGGGACAGGTCGGTGTAAGTCCAGGGCACGAAAGAGTACGAGGGAAGCAGGTCGCCGTCAGCGTGGTTGCCCTTGGGCAGGAGCGGGAGGGTGGCGTAACCGCCGCCGCGCAACATGGTGAGCGCCCAGGCGGCAGTCTCCACCGCCCACAGGCCGTGGTTGGTGAGTGCGTGGGTGACCTTCACCGTCCGTTCGCCCAACACCTCGATCTTTATGGCCTTTTGTAGGCCGGTTTTTTCCTCGGTGGGTTGCGCCAAGGCGATGCCGTTTTTGAGCGGCTTGACGGCCAGCGCGTCATCATCGGGCTGGTAGGTGCGCACGATGTCCTCGGGCGAGTGCCAGAGGCGGTGGCCACCACGCAGGTAATAGCCGTGGTAGCGCTTCTCGTCGTCGGGCATCTGCAGGAACAGATTGCCGGCCTTGGTCCCGGCAGTGGACGTCAGTGAAACCACGCGAGGACCGACCGCCGTGGTAACCGTCAGCGTGAGCGACTTGGTGGTTAATACGACGGCCTCGCCGCCACGATAATCAGTCTTCGAGTGTTTCATGTTTTTCATCTTCATCGGCGGCGAATTCTTCGCCTTCCTTCCACTTCGGCACATGCGCCTCAGGGTGCTCTTCCTTGAAGATCAGGCCGGCGCGTTTGGCTTTGCCGGAGTAGGCGGTGCCTGGCTCGTGTTTTTCTTTGCCCACCAGCTCGAAGTAAATCGGGCAACCGTTGAGCTCAAAGGCGTCAACTAGGCCGGCTTCGAGATAACGACGATACTGCTCGGTGAGTTTCTCTTCGCGGTTGCAGAAAATCTTAATGCGGAACGGACGGTTGCCCGTCTGCAACGCGTAGTAAGCGCGGAAGCGTTTGCCGCCAATTGCAGGCGGAGGCGTGCGCTCGGTAAGAAAGGTGATGGTCTTGTTGAGCTTCGCGGTGGGGATGCGAATATCCAAAATGCGATTAAGCTTAACCGCTGCGTTGAGCATACGGTCGATTTCGTAGCCGCTCATCGCCGAGGCGAAAACCACGGGCGCACCGGGAGTGAAAAACAGGCCGTCGAAGAGGGCGCGCTCGTACTTTTTACGGTAGTCGCGCTCACTGTCGAAGCCGTGAATGGCGGCATCGGGGGCGCAGCCGGGGTCTTCGCCTTTTTGGAAGGCGCGACGGACCACATCCCATTTGTTCACCACGATGACGATCGGCTTGCGCTCCTTGACCGCTTCACCGGCGATTGCCTTGTCCTGCTGGGTCACGCCGTCGATGGCGTCGAGAACGAGGAACACCACGTCGGTTTCCTTGATCGCGTCGAGCGAACGCAGGCGGGAAAAATACTCCACAGGCGAGGCCAACTTGGTGGAGGCCTTGATACCGGCGGTGTCGATTAACTTAAAGGGATACATCTTGCCGTTGCGCCCCTTAAAATCGAAGGGCAACGAGATGGCATCGCGGGTCGTGCCGGGCACGTCGCTGACAATCAAGCGGTCGCTGCGGAGAAGACGGTTGCTCAACGAGGATTTACCCACGTTGGGACGCCCAATGAAACACACGCACAGCGGGTCGGCTGCGGTTTTGTCGGCGGGCTCGGCCACCACCTCGGGCAGAGTGCCGATGCGCTTGAGGATTTCCTCGCGCAGGTAGCTCTCGTTGCGTCCATGTTCGGCGGATACACGCAACGGTTCGCCCAAGCCGAGTCGGTAGGCCTCGGAGAGGTCAACTTTGTCGTCGTCGAAATCAGCTTTGTTGACCACGAGGATCACGTCCTTCTTGGACTTGCGCAGCATGCGCGCGATATTGACGTCGAGGGCGGTCAACCCCTCAAGACCGTCGATGACGAAGAGGATCAACTGGGCTGTATCGATGGCGAAACCCACCTGCTGTTCGGAGGCGGCGGTGAGGGCGGCAAGGCCGACGTCGCCGTCCTTGAAGCCAAGGCCGCCGGTGTCGAGCAGGGTGAAACCACCTTCCTCGATCTCAGCCGAGATGACGTCACGGGTGACGCCGGGCTGATCGTGGACGATGGAGATGCGCTTCCGCGCGAGCCGGTTAAACAGACGGCTCTTGCCGACATTGGGTCGGCCGACGATGACGACGGTGCGGTTCATAAATAGATAAGCCGAGAGGCATACAACGGGGAGCGGCCCGCGCCCAGCCTATAATTCGGCGCTCAACGAAAGCGCTGGAAGGACCTCATGCAGCAGGATATCGACGCAGGATGGCGCCCCGCGAATCAGGGTTGGAAAGGACACCTCAAGTTGGACCACCAGAGAAGACCACGGGCCTACTTGTGAGTTGAAAAGAACGGCGGCTGGGCCCGTGCTCTTCGTTTCAAGCCAACGCCATCATGTCCAATCCCGCCTGCCCAGCCTGCACCCTCGACGACGTCCTCAGCCATCCCGACCACTGGGAATGCGCCACCTGTGGCAACGAATGGCCCAAGGAAGCCGCTCCCGAGGTCGCCCGTGTCGTCAAAGACGCCCACGGCAATGTGCTCGTCGATGGCGACACCGTTGCGCTGATTAAGGACTTAAAACTGGGCAGCTCGTCCCAGGTTTTGAAACAAGGCAGCAAGGCCAAAAACATCCGCTTGGTCGACGGCGACCACGAGATTGACTGCAAAATCGACGGCACGGCCCTGGCGCTCAAAGCCTGCTTTGTCAAAAAGATCGTCCTGACCTGAGGCGTGTTCGCACGTCAGGACGCCGGTCTGGAGGGGCAGCGCGCGCGTTCAGACTCATTCGCGATTCAGATTAGGCAAATTGGCCAAGGGTTGGGCGTTAAGGAAAATTGGCCAGGGACGGCCAAGCCTACATCGCACACTCAGGGCCACACCCCTCGTGGCCTTGAGCGTGCGCTCAAGATTCCGAAATCGGTGCGGCCGTCGTGTCCCCAGAACCCGCCGCGCCCGCTGCAGCACCCGATTTTAACGAACGTGACGCGCGCAATTTATGCATCAGTTTTCTGCGTAGCAGGTGCATGCCGAGCCCAACCAACGCGCAGCCCATACCCGAGGCGATTAGTACCGTGCGGTCGCCGCGCATCCACGCATCACCGGCCAAAATCGTGCCAGCGATAAGTGCCGCCATCACCGCCACGGAGATCGACAGGTAGGTGAGAAACGGCACACGCGCTATCCCTAGCAGATAACTTTGCACAAAAAACGGAGTGCCTGGGATGACGCGGACAAACAGAGTCAACTGCCAGCCGGAGCTCGCGGTGGCTTGGGGTAACGTCCGCCCGAGGGCCTGCATCAGGCGTTGCATGAGCGGCCGCAGCGCCTGAGCCGAGATCCAATACCCCAGCGCGACATTAACCGTCACCGCTCCTAGCGCGCAGGCGATCACCGCAGTGACACCCAGTTGCGGAGCGAACACAGGCCCTGCCGCAAAGGTAAACGGTGCCAGAGGGAAACCCACCAGGGGCAGCAGCGCCATGCCGGTAAAAAAAACGCCCGGCCCTGCGGTGCGCAGCACCGCCATCACCGCATCGACGCCAGCCCGCAAATCGCCCCCCCAGAGCCACCCGCCCGCCACCGCGCCCGCCACCACCAGTCCTCCCAGTAAAAGAATTCGTTTGGCACGCATCGGCTGAACGCAGCAGCGCCTCCGGCAAACTGCCAACCCAAAACCTCGGTACGATCCTCATTAACCCCAACTCAAAGCCGCGCACGATCAACAAGGCGTGTCCGCCGGAAACCAGCGACATCGAGTCGGGCAACGGCCACTTGAAGCACCGACTCCAACCACGCGACCACCTTTGGGTGCTTCATGGCGTCTGGATGGGCAGATCGATGGCTATCTCACCAAGGACGGTCGCTTCTATCGGTCCAGGGACTGGATGATCGCCTGAGCGCGCTAATCCACGAATATCTCGGTCTATACGTAATGGTGATCCATCAGGCTGAACGAACGGCAGACCGGAAACCCGAGTCCGGCCTAGCAGCTCGCTGTCCACCAGCCGTGTCCCCACTCCCAGGCAGTCCTGTGGTAGTTTCAGGAGCAGCCGGTTGGTCTTGGTATCGACTCTAAAGGTGGGCAGGGGGCCACTGGATACGCGGGCTCCGGTTTCCTGACGGCCGGGCCGAGCGGTGCCGAAATAGACATTGCCTTCGGCCAGGCTGGGCGTGGCCAGTTCATCATAGCCAGTTAAGCCAGGGAATTGCCGCCCCGTGTACGGGATATCGGGGCTTGAGGTGGGTGTCGGAGCCTTGGTGCCGACGAACACGTTATTGAAGAACCGATTGTCGCCACCTGAGATGGACGCCATGCCGGCGATTGCGGTCCCATGGGCCGCGTGCCACGGAGTCCGGCGGTGCTCGCTGCGCTGTGCCAGTACCCCCGCGAAGATATTGTGGACGAAAGCGCCACCTTGGGACCAGTCCACCAGACTCAGTGGGGACAATAGGAGATTATTCGCCACGAGGAACGGCCCGTGGTTGACCTCCAAAAAGATATCCATCTCCAGGTTATCGTGAATGATGTTCCCAGTGACTTGGGTGCCCTGAGTCATCCAGTCCAGCCAGATGCCGCGATGGGAACGATAGATGTGATTACCACTGATCACAGTATCGAGAGCGGCATGAAACTTGAGCGCGGCCTGCTCCGCCCCAGAAAACCGGCGGCGGACATGGATATCGTGGACCACATTATCGCTGATCGTACTGAAAATCGCGCCGAGGCTGCCGACGATGCCCGCCTGCTCACAATACGCTACCGTGTTGCGACGAACCACATGGCCGCCAATGCGCTCCCGCGTCCACGGGATGGGGTGCGCCAGGGCCCGTTTGATGGTGCCGACATAACCCTCGGCGGTGCCGGCGGCATTGTCGTAGGCATCACCGTATTTTCCCAAGGTAATGCCCGTGCACATCGAATGAGTCACCGTGTTGTTCTCGATGATCCAGCCGCGGCTCCAATGGGTGCCGAGCAGGCCGATCTGTTCGGCGGTGGGCGGAGCCCAGGGTGTGGCGGCGTGGCGCAGGCGAAAGCCCCGCACGGTGATCCAGTCCCGCCCCGGCTGGCTGGGATAAAAAACGCTCTGGCGTACGTTGATCTCAGTTAACCGGCGGTTGGGGTCCAGTCCGGGAAAACGGGCATAGATCACCGTCTCCTGTGGTCCCGCCTCAGCCCACCAGCCCTCCTTTGCGTCCTTTTTTAAGACGTCCAGGCTGTCCACCTCCCCCAGCCAGCGGCCATCGCAATAGACGGCGCCGGTATGGTGGACGCGCCCCTGTGGTCGGAACCAGTCGCCCTTTAAAACATCGGCAAAAGGGTTGAACGTGCCGAAACGTGAAGCCGGCACGGCGACCTGCCAAACATCACCTTCGGTCTGGGTCCAGCCGGTGACCACTTCAGAACCACGAATCTCTACCACTTCGCCGGGGGCCGCTTGGTAGGTGATTCGCCGATCATCGGCCAAACCGCCTCGGGGTGGATCGACCCGCTCCCGGTAGATCCCGGCATGGACGGTAATGGTGTCACCGGGCTGGGCCGCTTCGGCGGCTCGCTGAATGGTGCGGAAGGGCCTCGGGCTGTCGCCAGGGCCGGTATCGTTGCCCGCCGGCGAAACGTGGAATTCGGCCGCTAGAGCGCATCCGGTCGCAAAGAGCAGAAAGAATGGGGTGAGCAAGGGGTGTTTCATACTTAATCAATCTATCAAATAGCGGCGGACTTTTGAATGGATATTCCACTCGAAAACATGGATAAAAATCCAGATCA
>JBILJE010000267.1:0-4364 GCA_044377395.1 Rariglobus sp.
TGCATCAGGGCGGTTGAGGGTCCGGGGTGAGCGTACGGTTGCGCGGGCCCCGCGCTCGCGAGTGTCGGCTGCGTTCACGAGTGTCGGGCGAGCATTGAATTCCCGCGACGCGGCGTTGCGGTTTCCGTGGCTATACGTCCTTTAGGCCCATGAACTCATCCCCGCTTCCCATTCTTTACGTGAAAACCGGCTGCCCTTGGTGCACAGAGGTCATCAGTTTTATGGCAACGCACGGCGTCCCGTATCGGGAGCAAAATGTAAGCGTGGACCGTGCGGCGCTCGCCGCGATGGTCAAAAAATCCGGCCAGTCCAAGGCGCCCACGCTCGACTGGCACGGGAAGATACTGGCCGATTTCGGCGTGGCCGAGCTGGTGCCGTTCCTCCACGCCCAGGGCGTGGAGCTTGAGGAAAGTTAAGGCACCTCGACGACCGTTCCGGTGGGGTGAGCGGATAGCATTGGGGAAACACCCTGAGCTCACGCTCAAGGCCACGAGGCATGTGGTTGCGAGGAGTGTCGTTACGAGAAGTGAGTGAGCTCAAGGAGAGCGTTATCTCAAGGAAGCCCGCTGAGCGTTCAACTTGACCTCGAATTCGTACGACTCGGCCCCTGTGATCGCATGAATTTCCCGCCCGTGCAGGGGCTGGAACGCTAGGGTCCGCTGTGCCAGGCACCAGCTCGGCGCTGTGATGCCTTCCAGCCCCCCCCTGCCGCCACGACAAACCGCCTCGACGCGGGCGTGGCGACGCTGAAAGCTCCCCGCACCCTTCCCCGTGCAACCACTCGCGACTTTCCGCCGCCACGCCCTCTGCTTCGCCGCCAGCCTCCTGTTCCTCGCCGCAACCCTGCCCGGCCGCGCTACACTGGCCTCCACCACCCCCGCTCCACAACACCCCGAAACGAGTGAATCAAACTCGCCCTTCGTCGCCTCCCCCTTTCTCGCCCCCTCGCCCGCCCCCGCCACGGCCCATCGTCCACTCGTCGAATTTACGCCCCCGCCCGCCCGCACCTACCCGCGACCCATTGAGACCTGGATCGAAGCCCAAATCGCGCTGGCCCGCCTGGGGTTTTCCAGCGGCTCCATCGACGGCGTCCCTGGAGAGCAATCCGCCAGCGCTCTGCGTGCGTTCCAGCAATCCCTCGGCCTCGCCGAGACCGGCCAACTCAACGACGAGTCCCGCGCCGCGCTTCAACTCGATCGTCCGCCGCTCACCCAGATCGTACTCGCCGAGGCCGACCTCGCCAGCCTCCAGCCCCTAGCGAAAACCTGGCTGGGCAAATCCCAGCAAACCGCCCTCGCCCACGAAACCGCGCTCGAACTTTTGGCTGAACGCACCCACGCCAGCCCTCGTTTTATCCAAACGCTGAACCCCGCCGTGGACTGGGCCACGCTCACCGCCGCCACGCCCCTGACCGTGCCGGACGTGAACCGCGATCCGATTTTAACCCAAGCCGCGCGGATCGAAATCCGTTTGGCTGCGCGCCTTTTGCAGGCTCGGGACGCCTCGGGAAAAGTCCTCGCCCACTTTCCGGTGAGCATCGCCCGCGATGTGGAAAAACGCCCGGTCGGCGAACTGCACGTTACCATCGTGATCGCCGACCCCGACTACACGTTTAACCCTGCGACCTTTCCCGAATCGGCCGAAGCGCAGGAGCTGGGCCGTAAACTGGTGCTCCCTCCAGGCCCCAACAACCCAGTCGGCGTGGCCTGGATCGGGTTGGACCGACCCGGCTATGGCCTGCACGGCACGCCGACCCCTGAACAAGTCGGCCGCACCGAGTCCCACGGCTGTTTTCGTTTGGCCAATTGGGATGCCCGCAGCCTGCTCGATCTCGCTTGGGTCGGCCTGCCGGTCACCGTGGTGCCGTAACCCGCCCGCAGCGCCCCTTAACTCCATGACTTCCGACGCCACTCTCCCCCTTCCGCCCGCCTGGGAAACCCTGTTCGACCACGGCTACAACCGCGAGCAATTCGCCGAACTCACCGCCGCCGTCGACGCCGCCTACGCGCAGGGCGAGGTTTTCCCGTCCCGCGAAAACCTCTTCCGCGCCCTCGAACTGGTGCGCCCCGCCGACGTTAAAATCGTTATTCTCGGCCAGGACCCCTACCCCACCCCAGGCAACGCCCACGGCTTATCCTTTTCCGTGCCACCGACGGTGCGCACGCCCGCCTCGCTCAAAGCCATCTACCAGTCCCTCGCGCGCAGTTTCCCTGGTTGGACCGCGCCCGCCTCCGGCCACCTTGAACCGTGGGCACACCAAGGCGTGCTGTTGCTCAACCTCATTCTCTCGGTGCGTTCGGGCGAACCTATGAGCCACGCCAAACTCGGCTGGCAGCCCTTCACCCAAGCCGTCCTTCGCCTCGTGCAAGCCGAGTCGCCGTTCGTCGTCTTTATGCTCTGGGGCGGCAAAGCCGAGGCCGCTGCCCGCGCGCACATCGACACATCGCGCCACATGATTTTGGCCGACCAGCACCCCTCGCCCTTGGCGCAAAACCGCCTGCCGCCTGCCGATAAATTCGCCGCGAACGACCACTTCGCCGAGGCCAACCGCCTGCTCGTCGCCCACGGCCGCCTGCCGGTGGACTGGACCCTGTGAGCCGCCCACGCAGCTACACCCGCAGCGCCATCGTCGGAGGGCTTTTGCTGCTCGCCGGCCTCTTCCTGCTCACCCCCCCCCCCCCCCCCCCCCCCCCCCCCCCCCCCTCCACGAACAACCCGCCACCGCCCCGCCTCGATTCGCCGAGCACCGCGACCTCCCCGCTTCCCCCCGCCGAGGCCGACCTGGTTTCAATCAACAGCACCGCCGCCCTTTCCGGTAAACTCACCTCCCTGCTCACCCACCCCGGCGTGCGCGCCCACGAGGCGATTCTTCTCTTTAAAGACCTCGACGGCTTCCAGCGTTTTCTCGACCGCGCAGCCACCGCAGGCGTCATCATCACCGGACGCATTGATCCGCTCCTCGCCCTTCGTGTGCGCATCCGCGCCTACGATACATTTGCCGCCGAGCTGGTTGCCCGCGCCGCCGACTTCGGCGGCGTCAGCGCCAACCCCTTCATCGACATTCCTCCGACTCCGCCCTCTGCCGAGCGCATCGCTAGCCGCCCCATCGCTGTCGGCGACCAACTGCTCGCCACCCTCGGCGTAGCCGTCGGCACCGACACCCGAACCTGGGGCCGGGGCGTGACCATCGCAGTACTCGACGGCGGCGCCGCCCCCGATCCGACTCTCGGTGCCCGCCTGCGCTACCTCGACATCGGCCTGGGCTATGCGGGCACCGGCGAAGCCGGCCACCACGGCACCGCCGTAGCCGCCCTCGCCGCCGGTTCCGCCCCCGATGCGCCCGGCGTCGCCCCGGCCGCCAGTGTGCTCAGTATCCGCGTGATCGACACCGAGGATAAAAGCGACGTCTTCACCGTGAGTCAGGGCATTGTCGCCGCCGTCGATGCAGGCGCGCAGCTAATCAACCTCAGCCTCGGCGGCCGGGTCACCACGGAGCTCATTAACCGTGCCATCACCTACGCCACCACCCACAGAGTCGTAATCGTGGCGGCAGCCGGTAACGAAGGCATCAACCGCCTAGCCTGGCCCGCCGCCGATCCCCGCGTCATCTCCGTCGGGTCAACGGATGCCACCGGCCGGCAGGCCACGTTTTCCAACTCCGGCCCACAACTGCACCTCATGGCCCCCGGTGTCGGCATCCTGACTGGCGGGCTCAACCCGCAGCGCGCGCTATTTAGCGGCACCTCGGCGAGCGCCCCGGTCATCGCCGGAGCGATCGCCGTAATCCTGTCGCAAACTCCCGGTCTCACCGCCACCCAAGCTGTGGAGATTCTGCAAACTCACGCCGACGACGGTGGCGCAGCTGGCGACGATCCCCACTACGGACACGGCACGCTCAACCTCGGCTGGGCGCTGGCCCGCGACGACTACACGCGCACCGACACCGCGATCAGCAGTCACCACTACAACCCCGAAACCGGTGCTCTTGAAGTTGTCGTGCAAAACCGCAGCGCCCGCGCCTCGGCCGCGCAGGTTCTCACGGTTAACCTCAACGCCCGCGTCACCACCTACGCGATACCGGCCATCGCCCCGGGCCTCAGCACTGCGGTGAGTTTGCCGCTCGATGCGACTACGGCCGCCGCGCCCATCGAGCTGCGGACCCAGCTGGAACCGACGCAGGGCGTCACCGATGCGGTTCCGGCGAACAACACCCGCGCCAGCCTGTTCGACCTGCGGAGATAACACTAATCAGCGTTCAATTGGCGGTTTAACCCGAACTCCTGAGTTGGCGGCGATGAGCTGGCGCAAGATGCTGGAGCAGATGATCGTGAGTGAATCCCCGAGGTGCACTAAATAGTGCTTCG
>JBILJE010000269.1:0-4343 GCA_044377395.1 Rariglobus sp.
CCTCAGCCACCTGTTCGCCGCCTGGGTGCGCTGGCACACGCGGCTAACGGTGAGGGATAGCCAATGCGGTGCCAAAATCATGCCCTCTGCGATCTACCGTGCGGTGCGAAGTGAACTCAAGGAGGAGCGCTTTGCCTTCGATCCCGAGTTGTTACTGGCCTGCCAAAAGGCGGGCGCGACGATCAGGGAGATGCCGGTGCGTTGGCGCTGGCAACCGGGGAGTCGGCTCAAGTTGGGCCGAGACGGCTGGGAGATGCTTTGCGCAATCCGCCGAATCGGCCGCGTGCCCGTCGGCGCACCGCCTGCGCAACCGCGCGTCAAGTAGGCCATCACGCTCGCCCCCGGCACCTGGATGCTTATGGTGCGAGCCCCTACACTCGCTCCGCTTCTTCGTCATGACCACCACGCCGTCCTGCTGCCATTCGCCCGGCCCCCACACTCCCGCAACCGACGCGCCGGTTTACATGGGCATGCCCGACGAACGAATCTTGCGCCCGCGTTTCTGGGTCTCTCTCGCCTGCACCCTGCCCGTGCTCGCCCTCGCCATGGGGCCCATGCTCGCCCCCGCCGCGTTCCCGCATCTCGACCCGCACCTGTCAGGCTGGCTGCAACTGGCGCTCACCACCCCGGTGTTTTTTTGGTGCGGCGCGTTCTTCATCCGCCGCTGGTGGAAATCCCTGCGCGAGCTCGATACCAACATGTTCACGCTCACCGTCACCGGCACGGGCGCGGCGTATTTTTACTCGGTAGCCGCAGTGCTGTTCGGCCACACATTTCCCGCCGCCCTCCACCTAGCCGATCACGGCGTGCCGCTCTATTTCGAGGGCACCGCGTTCATCACCACCATCGTCCTGCTCGGCCAAATTCTGGAACAACGCGCCCACGCCCGCACCGAAGCGGCCATTCGCGCCCTGATGGAGCTCGCCCCCGCCACCGCCCACCGCGTGCGCGACGGCGTTGAGGAAGACGTCCCGCTCGCCGCCATAGTCGCGGGCGACGTACTGCGCGTACGCCCCGGCGAAAAAATCCCGGTCGACGGCACCCTCACCGAGGGCGGCAGCGACGTGGACGAGGCTATGCTCACCGGCGAACCCGCGCCCGTTGCCAAAGCCCCCGGCGCACCCGTCAGCGCGGGCACGCTCAACACCACCGGCTCATTTCTGTTTCGCGCCGAACGCGTCGGCGCCGACACCCTGCTCGCCCGAATCATCCGCCTGGTTGAACAGGCCCAAGAAAGCGAAGCGCCTATTCAGCGCGTAGCCGACCGCGTCTCGGCGTGGTTCGTGCCCACCGTCGCCGCGATTTCGGCGCTCACCTTCGTGCTGTGGCTCTGGCTCGGTCCCGCCCCCACGTTTATCCCGGCCTTGGTTAACGCAGTGGCGGTCCTCATCATCGCCTGCCCCTGTGCCCTCGGGTTGGCCACGCCGGTCGCGCTCGTCACCGGCATCGGGCGCGGCGCGCAGGCAGGCGTTCTCGTCAAAGACGCCGCCGCCCTCGAACGGCTTACCGCTGCCACCACGGTTTTAATCGACAAGACCGGCACGCTCACCGAGGGCAAACCGCGCGTCATCGCTGTCGCCCCTGCAACCGGCTTTTCCGAAAATGAGCTGCTCGCCCTTGCCGCCGCCGAGTCGCCGAGCGAACATCCCCTCGCCCGCGCGCTCGTGGCCGCCGCCCAGGAGCGCAACCTGCCCCTCGCCCCCGCCACCGATTTCCGCGCCGAACCGGGGCAAGGCGTCAGCGCCCGCGTGGGGGGCCGCCGGGTCGAGGTTGGGCGGGCCGCCGAACGCACGGACAACCACGCGACAGCCACGGTGATCGACGTCACCTTGGACGGCGTTTTCGCCGGCACCCTCGCGTTGGCCGACCCGATCAAAGCGTCCACGCCTGCGGCCATCGGCGAACTGCACCGGTTGGGTTTTAAAATTTACATGATCACCGGCGACCGCGAGGCCACCGCCCGCGCCGTCGCTGAAGAACTCGGGCTCGACGGATTTCACGCCGGCGTCACCCCGGCGCGCAAACAGGAAATTGTGCGTGAGCATCAGGCTCGCGGCGAAGTCGTCGCGTTCGCTGGCGACGGCCTCAACGACGCACCCGCGCTGGCGGCGGCCGACATCGGCATTGCGATGGGCACGGGCACCGACGTGGCGATGCACAGCGCCGGCCTGGTGCTGGTGAAAGGCGATCTGGGTGCACTGGTGAAGGCGGTGCATCTGAGTCGGGCGACGCTGCGCAACATCAAGCAGAACCTGTTTTGGGCGTTTTTCTACAACGCGGCCGGAATCCTGCTGGCGGCGGGGTTGTTGTATCCCTTTACCGGATGGCTGCTCAGCCCGATGTTCGCGGCGGCGGCGATGAGCCTGAGTTCGATCACCGTTGTAGCCAACGCGCTACGCCTGCGCAGCGTCAGGCTGTGACCGGTGGCAGGCGCCCATTTACGGCCGCCTGCCTTTAACCCGAACTCCGAAGATGACGTCGATGAGCTGGCGCAAGATGCTGGAGCAGATGATCGTGAGTGAATCCCCGAGGTGCACTAAATAGTGCTTCGAGAGGGTGAATGAACGGTCAGATGCCCAGCAGGTTGCGTCTGATCGCGGCGCTCGGCTTCGGAGTTCGGGTTTAATACTAATCCAGTTCAATTTGAGTGTTACGGCATCCTTGAGCTCACGCTCAAGGCCACACGCTTCGCGAACTCAGTCCCCGTGGCCTTGAGCGTGCGCTCAGGGTGTTTTCCCAAAGGCATCCACTCTCCCTGGGAACTTGGTTCGTTCAGCTCACCTTGAACGCGAAGTGGAATAACCCCGGCCGCTCAGCGCTTCTTGTTGAGCGCTGCGGCGAACCAATCGTTGGTAATCGACTGCGCGGGTTTCGCCACCGGCGCGGCCATCTGCGCCGGGCGGGCTTGCCCCGGACTCGTGCGCGGGCCGGCTTGGCCGGTCTTCGCACCCAATTGCGGAGCGCTGCGCATCGACAAGGCAATGCGCCCGCGCGCCAAGTCGACTTCCGTCACCGTCACACTGACCTTCTGACCCGGTTTCACCACCGCCGCCGGATCCTTCACAAAGCCGTCCGCCAACTGGCTCACATGCACCAGTCCGTCCTGGTGCACACCGATGTCAACAAACGCCCCGAAAGCCGTCACGTTGGTCACCAGGCCGGGCAACTTCATGCCGGGCTTTAAATCTTCGGGTTTGTTCACGCCTTCTTGAAAACTGAAGGCTTCAAACTTTTCGCGCGGATCACGGCCGGGTTTGGCCAACTCGGCAAGGATGTCCGTGAGCGTCGGCAAACCGACCGCCTCAGTGACGTAGGCGGCGAGATTGATCTTTTTGCGCAGCTTTTCGTCGCGCAACAAGTCGGCCACAGTGCAGCCGAGGTCGGCGGCCATTTTGGCAACCAGCGCATAACGCTCGGGGTGCACCGCCGAGGCGTCGAGCGGGTGCGCGGCATCGTGGATGCGCAGGAAGCCAGCGGCCTGCTCGAAGGCCTTGGGGCCGAGGCCGGTCACGTCCAAGAGGTCGGCGCGGGTTTTGAAGGCGCCCTTGTCGTTGCGGCGGGCGACGATTGCGGCGGCACTGCGGCTGTTGAGGCCGGAGACCTGGGCGAGCAACTGCTTGGAGGCGGTGTTGAGCTCCACGCCAACGCCGTTCACGCAGGAAATCACGGTGTCATCGAGGCAGCGCTTGAGGGCGTTCTGGTCGACGTCGTGCTGGTATTGGCCGACGCCAATGCTCTTCGGGTCGAGCTTCACCAACTCGGCGAGCGGATCCATCAGGCGGCGGCCAATCGACACGGCGCCACGCACCGTCAGGTCGTGATCAGGGAACTCTTCGCGCGCCACCTCGCTGGCCGAGTAGATGGAGGCGCCCGACTCGTTGACCATGACCACGGTGATCGAAGCGGGGAGTTTCAGCCCGCGGACGAAGGCCTCGGTCTCGCGGCCGGCGGTGCCGTTACCGATGGCGATGGCCTCGATTTTGAAAAACTCGATAAAGCCTTTGATCTTCTCGGCGGACTCGACCTCGTGGCGGTCGGGATAAATCACGTCGTTGTGCAACAGTTTGCCCTGACGATCGAGGATCACGGTTTTGCAACCGGTGCGGAAGCCCGGGTCAAGGGCGAGCACGGCGCGCTGGCCGAGCGGCGCGGCGAGCAGCAATTCGCGGGCGTTGTCGGCAAACACCTTGATGGCGTCGGCGTCGGCCTTCTTTTTGGAATCGAGGCGGAACTCGGTTTCCATGGCCGGGGCGAGCAGGCGCTTGAGGGTGTCGGCGAGCAGCAGGCGTAGTTGCGCAGTGGCGACGGGCGAGGTGGCTTTGATGAAAAGCCGCTCCAGTTCG
>JBILJE010000048.1:0-14635 GCA_044377395.1 Rariglobus sp.
TCAAGCTCCTTGAAGGCTGCCTTGTCGCCACCGGGCATGAGGGAGGGGCCGAAACGCGCACCCTCTTCGCCGCCGGACACGCCGGAACCGATGAAGCGCAGCCCCTTTTCCTTAAGAGCTTTCTCGCGACGAATGGTGTCGGTCCAGAGGGCGTTGCCGCCGTCGATGATGATATCGTTGGGGGCGAGTAAGGGGATGAGGCCGTCGATCACCGCGTCGGTGGCCTTGCCGGCCTGAACGAGGATGACAATTTTACGGGGCAGCCCGATGGATTGCACAAATTCCTCAAGGGTCTTGGAACCGATCAGACCGCCGGGGGTTTTGGGGTTTTCGGCAACGAACTTGTCGGTCTTCTCGACCGTACGGTTATAAACCGAGATCTGGAAGCCGTGGTCGGCGATGTTCAGGGCGAGGTTTTGACCCATGACGGCGAGGCCGATGAGTCCGATGTCGGAGTGCGTTTTTGGCATAGTGAAAGGGCGGTACCGTGGAGAGTTAGCGTACAAAGACCAATCACAATTCCAAGGAGTTGAATTCATTCTCACAAGCACTGCAGCTCATGGATCAAACGCACGGTTTACGGGAGACTACGCCACCCCGCCGAGCTCCGCCACACGGACGTACCTGATGCCAATTAGCGATGAAGATGAGGCGAATTGGCATAAGCCCCGCCCCTCGGGCTCAACGCCCAAGGACCTGATCATATTTCTTGGCCTTCGGACTGGGCGCAGCGCCTGAGGGGAAGAAGGGGGCGATTTTGTCGACCACCGGAGTGAGGAACTTGGGCTCGTTGCGGGAGTAGATCCAATTAAAGCCGACCATGGTCAAGACCACCCCCACAACGATACAGAGGATGATCTTATTCATCTTCGCGACCACCCGAAGCACCATAATGGCGGCGATAAAAATCAGCACCCCTAGGCCGATATTGAGCCAAGTCTGGCGGGGGACAGCATTGAGTTTTTCGATTGTGGTGGCGGCGAACAGGATCATGGCGATGGAAGCTAAGCAGCGGCGCGACGGAGACCAGTCGAAATACCCAATCGTTAATTCTCCCATTTTCGGCACACGGGTTTCGACCTGCCCACCTCCGGCGTTGCCAGCGGGGCTCGGCCGTACGCATGCTCACCGGCACTATGGACGAAAAGCCGTTGGTGGCGGTGCGACCGCAGCAAAAAAAACCCAGCTTCCCGATCAGCGCCGGACTACACGCCTACCTGCGACGCTACCGGCGTGAGCGCGAGTTACCCGTCACCTACGACCGCTTGCGCCGCTTCGTCGACTCCGTTCCGCTCACCGACGCCAAGGGCAAGGCCTCATTGTGGGAGAGCGTGTTTTACGACCGCTTCGAGATGGAGTCGCTTCACGAGGACCTCAAGCGCATGTACGCCTTGATCCGGGTGGCAGGTGACCTGTCGGTGATGAAGCACCTCTACGTCGATCGCATCGACTTCTGCTCCTACGGCAACTCGATGCCGTTCCGTATCCGAGTGGTGAATTCCTTCAACGACAACCCCGACTATTTTTACATCAAGCGCGGCGACGCTTCGCGCATCTACGGCCTAGAACTCGAGCACCTGCTCTCGCCGAATCGACTCAATTACCTTAACTACGGTGACACCCTCGTTGAGGAGCACATCGCGGGCATTCCCGGCAACGACTTCATCGCCCGCTGGCTGGGCAGCCCTGAAATTAGCCCCATCCGATTGGCCAAGGAATTGGTGAAGTTCAACGAGCGCTCCTTTGTTCGCCTGCTCGGGGACATGCGCAGCTACAACTTCGTGGTGGTGCTCACGCCCGATTTCGAAGGGGCTCAGCTGCGGATTCGGGCGATGGACTTCGACCAGCAGAGTTACGAGGGCCGCATGAACCTGTACCGCCCGCAATTTTTCAAAGGCAACCAGCCGTTGGCGCTGTTTTGCGTGAAGCACCTGCGGCTCGAAACCGCCCAGCAGTACCAGCGCGAGGAGCAGGTGATTATCCTGCAGCGGGCGGCGATCATCGAAGATCGCTTGGAGCGTTTACTTGTGGCGATGTCGGCCGATCACCTGGCCCCGATTGAAAACATCCATCAATTGCGCACCGAGCTCGCCGAGCACTACGGGCGCGAGGAGTACTTGAGCTGCGAGTCGATGGGCGACCTCATCCGCGCAAACCTCGAATCGATCCGCCTTAACGTAGAGGCGCTTCTGCCAGGACGCCCGCAGCGACTCGACGGCGACGCCGAGATGTGAAGCACAGGACACGACGGAAATACTCGTGCCAAGGATATGTCAGGAAACTGCGCGAGTCGGTCAGCATGTCCACAAAGCGTGAATCCACGCCTGCGTCGGCGCCGGCGCCGATGCGTTGGACCATCAGCTATTGTTGTTACGCAACGCCCCCCAGATGAGGCTGCCTGGTCCAACCACGTTGGCCGTCCCTGGCCAATTCAGCTCATATAAAAAACAAATTGGCTTAAGCCAGCCACTGAGCCCCCAAAACTTGCGCTTATTTCACGAGGGGACTGCCGCTTTTTAACAGTTAGCCCTAAGGTAAACGGCCTAATGCGCCGATACATAGCGGACGAACCATCGTCAGTTATGCCGCCGCCCCCTCACCCCTCTGCTGCTTTCGGCTCACCCGCCGGTCGCGCGGCCCACGTTTCCGCGCTCCCATCCAAGCACACCCCGCGGCCATCGGCACGTCTCCATAACTCACGTCTGCGCGCCTTCTCCCTGCCCATTGTCAGCGTGATGCTCTTGGGGGTCGGTCTCAGTTTCGTAGCCACCTGGTGGACCGAACAGGTCGCCCGAACCCGGGATTTGGAAAACTTTAAACACCTGGGCGAAGACCTCAAAACCGCGATCCACCTGCGCATTACCCAAAGCGAGAACGGGCTACGGGGTGCTCGCTCGCTCTGGCCCGCCAGCAAGTCGGTCGAACGCGGCGAATTCGCCGCCATGATCGCCGAGCGAAATCTCGCCACCGAGTTCCCCGGCGCGCTTGGCGTGGGATTCATTCGCCGCGTGCCTCGGGAAAACCTGGCGGACTTCATCGCCGCCACCCGCGCCGATGACGCACCGGGCTTCCAACTCAAAAGCCAAGGCGATGCGGCCGAACTGCACGTTGTTGAATTCATCAATCCGCTCGGACCGAACGCTGCCGCCGAGGGCATGGATTTCGCTCCAAATCCGCAGCTGCGCGCGGCCGCTGAACTCGCCATGCGCACCGGCGAAATCGCCCTCACTCCGCCACTTTTGCTCAACCCTCAAGACCCCGCCAGCAACGGGTTTTTCATGCTTCTACCGGTTTACCGAAACGGTAGCCACCCCACCACCGCCGACGAGCGCAGCGCTGCGCTCCTGGGCTGGACCTACCTTCCGATAAGCGCCGCGCGCCTGCTCGACTCCCTCACCAGCGGGCTGGACAACCAGCTCCACTTTGCGGTTTTGGCCGGGCCCGATCGCAGCAGCGTCCTGCTCGAAACCGAAAAAAGCGCCGCCAAGGCCAGCGCCCTTAACGCGCCTGAGCGGGACGCATTCCATCGTGTTATCCCACTTCTGTTGCGCAACCAGTCGTGGCAACTCTCCGTCACGCCCAGCGCCCACATGAAGACTGTGTCACGCAGTGCCGTTTATAACGCAGCAGTCCTCGGGCCGCTCCTCACCTTTTTGGTCGTCAGCCTCCTGCTGAGTTACCAGCGCACCTCGCAAAAAGCCCGCGCTTTGGCGGACGCCATGACGACCGATCTAGCGGACGCCAAAAGCAAAACCGAGCAACTCGCCCTGGTCGCCACCCGCACCACCAATGCCGTCATTTTCACCGATGCCCGGCGGCGAATCACCTGGGTAAACGACGGGTTTGTGCGCATCACCGGTTTCACCGCCAGCGAGGCCATCGGCAAAAAGCCCGGCGACTTCCTGCAATCTCCGCGCACCGACCCAGCCACGATTCGGGCCATGCGCACCGCGTTTGACCACGGCCAGAGTTTCCAAGGCGACATCTGCAACCAGAACAAAGAGGGCCAAGACTACTGGGTTAACCTCGATGTCATTCCGCTGCATGACGAGCACGGCCATCTCACCGGCTTCATGGCCACCAAGCTCGACATCACCGGGCGCAAAGAGGCCGAAGTCCGCCTCGCCAGCGAAATTCAGCGAGCTGAGTCCGCGCTGGACGAGTTGCGTAAAAGTGAGGCCGCCTTACGGCAAAAAACCGCACGGCTCAGCCTCGCCACCCAAGCCGGCGGCATCGGCATCTGGGAATGGGCGATCACCACCGATATCCTTCACTGGGACGCCACCCTGTTAATGCTCCTCGGCTTAACGCCGGACACCAACCCATGCACCTATGCGGACTGGGCCCGTGCACTCCATCCTGAGGACCGGGACCGCTGCGCAGAAGAAATCCGCCTCGCGATCGAAGGATCACGCCCCTTCAACACCGAGTTCCGTATCCTCTGGCCTGATGGTTCACTCCGCCACCTGCGCGCCGTCGCCAGCATACAGCGCTGCGCAGAGGGAAAACCGCTCAAGATGATCGGTGTTAACTGGGACATCACCGAGCTGAAAACCAGTCAGGAGCGGCTGCTCATGTTCTCCCGCGCCGTTGATCAGAGCCCAGCCAGCGTCGTCATCACCAACACCCGAGGCGAAATTGAATACGTGAACGCGAAATTCACCCAGCTCACCGGCTACACCCTGGACGAGGTTATGGGTAAAAACCCGCGCGTGCTCAAGTCGGGCGAAACCACGCCAGAGAACTACTTTGAGTTGTGGGCGACCATTAGTCGCGGCGAGGTATGGAGCGGGGTGTTTCACAACAAAAACAAAGCCGGCGAACTCTACTGGGAAGCCGCCACCATTGCGCCGATCAAAACCGCTTCAGGCCAAGTCAGCCATTACCTCGCCAGCAAAGAAGATATCACCCAGCGCCGCGTCGCCGAAGCTGCCCTTCGCCATGAGCGTTGGCTGCTCAACAGCCTGATGGCCACCGCCCCTGCGCATATTTATTTCAAGGACTGCGCCGGGGGCTTTATCCAAATCAACCAGGCTTTCGCCTCCTTCCTGGGCGTCGCCTCCGCCAGCGAGGTGATCGGCCTGACCGACTTCGATTTATTCAGCGCTCACTCAGCCGAACAGTCGCGGCTGGATGAAGAAACCGTGCTGCGTACCGGCCAACCGATCATCGGCAAAATCGAGCGTTCCACGCGTCTCGACGGCACCTCGCGCTGGTTCTCAACCAGCAAAATGCCCCTGCTCGACACCACCGGGAATATCACCGGAACTTTTGGCTTCTCACTCGACGTGACTGCGCAGAAGCAAGCCGACGAAGATCTGGCGTTGCTGCACATCCAGCTCAGCCAGGCCCAAAAGCTGGAGTCCATCGGCATGTTGGCGGCCGGCATCGCCCACGAAATCAACACCCCGGCTCAATACGTCAGCGACAACCTCGCCTACGTTGCCAAAGGCGTGGCCAAACTGGAACCGGTGCTCGCCGCCTACCCCCAAGTGCTCGCCGCCCTCCAAGCCAGCGGCCCGCTGAGCGCGGAACTTGCGGAGCTCACCGCGCCCCTAGCCCAGGTCAAACTGGACCACCTGCGCCGCGAACTGCCCGCTTCGCTGGAGGATGCACTAAACGGCATGGGCCGCATCACCCAGATTGTCCGCGCGATGAAGAATTTCTCCCACCCCAGCAGCGACAAACTCACCCCCTGCGACCTCAATCAAGCCATCGAAAACACCCTCATTGTTTGCCGTAATGAGTGGAAATATGTGGCCGAGATGCGCACGGAGCTCGCCGCTGATTTCCCCCTCGTGCCCTGCCAACTGGGGGACTTCAACCAGGTCATCGTTAACCTGGTGGTGAACGCGGCCCACGCCATTGCCGATGCCGTCGCCAGCTCCCCCGGCACCAAGGGATTGATCACTGTGCGCACCGGCTTGAGCGAGGGCTGGGCGGAGGTGCGCGTAACCGATACCGGCACGGGGATTCCGGAAAACGCCCGCAGCCACATCTTCACCCCGTTTTTCACCACGAAACAGGTGGGCAAAGGCACCGGCCAGGGCTTGGCGCTGGCCCGCTCGATCATCGTCGACCGCCATCACGGCACCCTTCATTTCGAAACCCAACTGGGGCGCGGTACCACCTTCGTCATCCGACTCCCTTTGGTGGCCGTAGAAACCCACCCACCCCTCTCCACCCCATCCCTTTCCACCCCGACCGCACTCCCCGCCTGACTCCGATGAAACACATTCTTTTTGTAGACGATGAACCGCTGGTCCTACGCGGACTACGACGTGCCTTTGACGACCTTGCCGAATCCTGGATCGTGGATAGCGCCACCAGTGGCGACGAAGCCCTGCAAAAACTCGCCGCCGGTCGGTGCGATGTGCTGGTGACCGACATGCGCATGCCCGGCATGAACGGCGCCGAACTGCTCGCCGTGGTCGCCCAGCGCCACGCCCACGTCGTGCGCATCGTCCTATCAGGCCAAGCCGACCAAACCCTCCTCGCGCAATGCGTGAGCACCGCCCACCATTATTTCGCCAAACCCTGTGACCCGGAGCAGTTGCGCGAAACTGTGCTCAACCTCGTTGGCTTGAGCGAAAAGGCCGACAACGTGAGCGCCGTCCTGATGTCCGACCGGTTGCCTCTTTTGCCGAGCCAGCCACTGGTTTACCGGCGTCTCGTGGCCGCCATCAACCAACCCGGCACCGATCTGGACACGTTTGGGCGGTTGGTTGAAGCCGACCAAGGCCTCACCGCGAAGCTAATCAAGTTATCCAACAGCGCCTATTTCGGTTTCGGTCACACGGTGAACTCGGTGAGCGAGGCGGTCAGCCTGCTCGGCGTCGAGTTGTTGAAGGCGTTGGTCCTGAGTGCGCAACTTTTTGATTTTTGTAACGATCCTGGTCGGGCTGGAATTTCCGTGGATCGGCTCTGGGCGCGGGCGCAAGCGCTGGGCGCGGCGGCGCGGGCGATTGCCCGCGAGGAGCGCCTGCCGCGCGAGATGCAGGAGGCCGCCTTCACCGCGGGTCTGTTGCACAACTGCGGACTCCTCGTCTTAGCGACCAACCTGCCGGGCCCACTTAGCACGGCCATCGATTTGGCCCGCAAAATCCGGCAGCCGCTCCACACCTGTGAACGCCCCATCTACCGCACCACCTACTCCGAGGTGTCCGCTTATGTCCTCAGTTTGTGGGAATTACCCCCTGCGATCGTCGAGGCGGTTGCCTTTCACGACTCCGGACCGGCGTCAGATTCCTCAGAACTCTCGCTACCCGCACTCCTGCACGTGGCGCATATCCTTGTCGGCGAAACCCAACCCGCCATCGACGGCGTGCCCACCACCTCGCTCAAGCTCCCACCCGACTGCCTGCAGGCCGTTGAAGCCCGCATCCCTATCTGGAAGACCTTGATCGCCGAACTGCCCAAGGCTTAACCACGCCCATCACGTAGCCCTTATTCGGCGTACGCGCCGGCCCTCTTTATGTCGCAACTGATCCTCGCCGTAGATGATGAACCCCTGATCCTGCGCGCCTACCAGCGCAGCCTTGGCGAAGCGTTTACCCTCCACACCGCCGAAGGCCCCGAGGCGGCCCTCGCGCTGCTCCAGGCCCAGGAATACGCGGTGATTCTCACCGACCTCAAAATGCCCGGCATGGACGGAGTCGCCTTTTTGCAAAAGGCACGCCTGCTCCGCCCGGACACCGTGCGCCTCATGATCTCGGGCCACGCCGACATGGGCGACGCGCTTAACTCCATTAACCAGGCCGGTGTCTTCCGGCTCATGCTAAAGCCCTGCGCCCCGGAACAGGTAGCCGCCGCGCTCAACGCCGGCCTCGAGCAATACCGACTTATCACCGCTGAAAAGCAGTTGCTGGAAGGCACGCTCAACGGCGCGATTCAGGCGCTCACCGACATCCTTAGCCTGCTCGATGCCGAGGCGTTTGGGCAGGCGCAGTTGCGCCGTAGTCTGGCGCGTGAAGTCGCCCTGGCGCTCAAGCAGCCCACGTGGAGCTTCGAAATCTCTGCCCAACTCGCCGAGATCGGCCGGGCAACCCTGCCGCCCGCACTCAACGAAAAGCTCAAAACCCACCAGCCGTTATCGGCTGCGGAAACCAAACTGGTTGAACGCGTGCCGGAGTTTTCCAGCCGTTTATTACAACGCATCCCGCGCCTCGAAAGCGTGACGCAGGCGGTGCTTTATCAGGACAAGCATTTTAACGGTTCAGGTTGCCCGGAGACCAAAATCGCCGGCACGGCCATTCCTCTGGAAGCTCGGGTGCTGCACGCCATCAAGGCGCTGCTGGCGATCGTGCGCAAAGGCACCTCGCCCACTGAGGCCATCACGCTCATGAAGCATGGGCCGGAGCGCTACGACCCGGCGGTGGTGCTGTCGCTCTACGCCGGACTGCGGGTGTTCCAAGCAGCGGCCAAGCCTGCGCTCGCTGACGGCGCAGTCGGACCCGCTGCCGTGAGCCTGGCCAAACTAGAAACCGGCATGACCCTGAGTGCCGATGTTGTCACGCCCAGCGGGCTGGTTTTGCTCTGTGCGGGCACGCGGATCACGGATGCCAATCTGCAACGGTTGCACAACTTCGCCCAACTCAACGGCATCACCGAGCCGATCGCGGTGGAGTGAAGCGCCGCAGAAGGGATCGCTAACCTGGGGGAACCGTTACTTGGCGTTCCGTGTCAGCGCCCGCGCTTGACATTGAAACTGAGTCTCAGTCATAACAACGCTTTCGCTTATGCACCCTGACTCACGCTTACAGCGGCCACGTATGACGCTCACCGAGATGCCCACCGGGGCGGCGGGGCGCATTCATGCGCTTAACGGTGCAGTCGAGGTGTGCCAGCGTTTGCGCGAGATGGGCTTCTGTGAGTCGGCGGTGGTGCAAAGAATCTCCGGCCAGAGCACGTTGCTGTGCCAAGTCTGTGGCATGCGTGTCGCCCTCGGCGAAGGGGTTGCCCAGCACATCACGGTCGAAGTCATTCGCGGGGCGGCCTGAGCGTTGCCACGGACCTCGGTCCAACCCCAGTAGGGTCCCTTTTTTATGTCTGAGCTTACACCGCTTTCATCCCTTGCCGTTGGCGCCAGCGCCGTGATCCGCGAATTTCCTAAACAGGGCGTGGCATTCCTACGCCTGCGCGAAATGGGCCTTCTGCCGGGCACCCGCTTGACCTTAATCCGCACCGCGCCGATGGGCGATCCAATCGAAATCAAGGTGCGCGGCTACAACCTCACCCTGCGCAAAACCGAGGCTGACCACATCTTGATCGAACAGAATCAAGCGGCCGCCAACTGAGCCCTCGCGGCAAGGTCTCCATCCCGTGGTTTTCGGGACGCCACCTGCCAACGCACACCACATTTTAATCCCATGGGCGAAACCCCCATGCCACTTCGATCCCTCCGCGCACTTTCGCCATGACGCCTCCGCTCCCTCCCTCCAAACCCGCGCCCTCCACCCGCGCCTCGGCACCCGTTTACGGTTTGGTCGGCAATCCCAACTGCGGTAAATCCACGCTGTTTAACGCACTCACCGGCCTGAAACAGAAAGTGGGCAACTACCCCGGTGTCACTGTCGAGCGTAAGATCGGCACCGCTTATACCCAGCACGGCCAGCCGCTCACCCTCATCGACCTGCCCGGCACTTACTCGCTCGCCGCCCGCTCCCCCGATGAGGCCGTCACCCGCGACGTTCTCCTCGGTCGCCGCACCGACACCGCCATGCCCGACCGCATCGTCTGCGTCGTCGATGCCACCAATCTGGAGCGCAACCTCTACCTCGTTCACCAGATACTCGACCTGGGTCGGCCGGTCATCCTTGTGCTCAACATGATCGATGTAGCCGAGGAGCTGGGTATGCGCATCGACACCGCACGCCTCGAACAACTCCTCGGCATTCCAGTGATCGCCTGCGCCGCCTCCAGCGGCCGCGGCGTCATCGAACTCAAACTCACTCTCAGCCGCTCCGACCTGCCGCTTTCCCGGCATGCTTGGGGCGTGCCCGCTGCCATCGCCCCCGCCGTCTCGGAGTTGCAGGCATCGCTCCAAGAAAACGACGGCAAACCCCCGCTGATCGCCCGCGCCGAGGCCCTGCTGCTGCTCACCGACCGCGACAGCGTGCGTGTGGCCGGTTCCACTGCGCTTGCCCCCCGCACTCAGGAAATCCTCTCGTCGTGGGAAAAACGCTGGGCCGCCGCCGGTACCGACTGGGCCGCCGAACTCGTTAACGCCCGCTACGACAGCATCGGTAAACTCACCGCCGAGGTTGTCGGCCAGGACTCCGCCACCCCCGTCGGCCCCAGTGTGAGTGACCGCATCGACGCCTGGGTGACGCACCCCGCGTGGGGCTGGGCGATCTTCGGCACGATCATGGCGGCAATGTTTTTGAGCATCTTTACCCTCGCCGGTATCCCCATGGGCTGGATCGAAAGCCTGATGGGCGCGCTGTCCACCTGGGTCAGCGGCCTAATCCCGGCGGGCGATCTACACGATCTGGTGATCGACGGTGCCATCGCCGGCGTGCAAGGCGTGATCATCTTCCTGCCTCAAATCATCATCCTGTTTTTCTTCATCGGCCTGCTGGAAAGCACCGGCTACATGGCGCGCGCCGCCTTTATCATGGACCGCATGATGAGCCGCGTCGGACTCAACGGTCGCAGTTTTATCCCGTTACTCGGCTCCTACGCCTGCGCGATTCCCGGCATCATGGCCACGCGCACCATCGAGCAACCCAAGGACCGCCTCGTAACCATTCTCGTGGCGCCGTTTATGAGCTGCTCGGCTCGCCTGCCGGTTTATCTGCTACTGATCGCCGCAATGGTCCCGACCAGCGAAGTGCCGCTGGGCACCAAGGTAGGCCTCATGTTGCTCATGTATTCGCTGGGCACTTTTGGCGCGTTCGGCTTCGCCTGGTTTTTCAAAAAAACGCTACTGCGCAGTGCCCCGCCGCTGATGATTATGGAACTGCCGCCGTATCGCCTGCCACGCGTGCGCGACGTCGCCCAGCAAATGGGTGAACGCGCCGGCATTTTCGTCAAACGCGCGGGCACGGTCATCCTCGGATTGTCGATCGTGCTGTGGTTTCTCGCGACCTACCCGAAAGCCCCCGAAGGCACGCCCAAAGAACAAGCGCTGGCGCACAGTTTCGCCGGCCAGGCGGGACACGTACTCGAACCGGTGATCGCGCCGCTGGGCTTCGACTGGCGCATCGGCATCGGCTTGATCAACTCCTTTGCGGCCCGCGAGGTGTTTAACAGTGCGATGAGTGTGATTTTCGCGGTCGAAACCAGCGACGACGAAGAAGCCGACGCAGGCCACCTGCGCGACGCGCTGCAAGCGGCGGTGCGGACCGACGGCAGCAAGTTGTTCACGCCGCTGGTCTGCCTCAACCTGATGGTTTTTTACGTCTTCGCGATGCAGTGTTTGAGCACGGTTGCGGTGGTGAAACGCGAAACCAACTCGTGGCGCTGGCCGTTGTTCCAACTCGGTTACATGACCGGTTTCGCCTGGGGGCTGTGCCTGGTCATCTATCAAGTCGGCCGGGCGCTCGGGTACTGAACCCAAGACAGAACGAGTGTTAACCACTAATTAACACTAATGAGCACTAATTCCGAACCGGCCGATTTCCGGATTAGTGCCCATGAGTGAACATTAGTGGTTAAAAACTCAGACTCCGTTTCCGCCTTCCGCCGCCCGATCGGTTGCCCCAATCACCTTCGTAATCTAAGCTCCCACTATGTTCACCGACTGGCAAACCCCGCTCGCCCTCTTTGTGGTCGCCGTGACGCTCGCCTTGCTGATTCGCGGCGCGTGGAAAAAACGGCAAAAGCCCGGCTGTGGTGGCAACTGCGGTTGCCCCAGCCAGGAGTTTAAAGGCCGGATCAAAAAGTAAGCGCCGAATCCGATGCGTTATTGCGGACCTGAATTTTCCGCCAACCAAGCCGCGTAGGCGACCTCGTCAAGTTCACCGGCGGCCAGCGCCAAGGTCCGCAAGGTGGCATCGACCTCGGAGGCAAAGAACGCGTGCCCGTTGCGCTCCAAAAAAGCGGCCCCCAACATAAATCCGGTGCGCTTGTTACCATCGATAAACGGATGGTTTTTAACGACTCCGACAGCATAAGCGGCGGCCATTTGCGCCAGCGTGGGCTGACCGTAGGCCAAAAGTTGCTGCGGCTTGGCGAGGGCCGATTGGAGCAGGTTGTCGTCGCGCAAACCGGCTAAACCGCCGTAATCGGCCAGCAACAGGTCGTGTAACGCCAGGCACTCCTCCCGCGAAAACCAGTGCGGGGTATTCATTTAGCCAGCTCGCGCAACGTATTCCGGTAGCGGCGGTTCAACGATTCAAAGACCTCCATCGATTTGGCAAACTCCGGATTTGCGGTCGTCAGCCGAACCCCATCCGGCGCCTCCGTCAGCGTGATCACATCACCTTCACCTACATTGAGATGCGCCAAGGCCTCCTTGGGTAAAACCACCCCGAGCGAATTACCGATCTTCCGCAGCTTAAGCTCAACAGTCATGTAGCCACTGTGACCACAATTGTTATTACGTCAAGCAGGCCGAGCAAGGCGTTTTGCCCCCTGCCACATCCCTCATCCGCAAAAAAAGCCCCGAGAATCACCTCATCGGTGAACCTCGGGGCTTTTTACGCCAGTGCGAAGACGGCCCAGCCGTAGCAAATTCCACGACTCAGCCCAGCGGGTGCACGCCAAGGGTGCCTTCGAGACTCTGGCGGTAAGCGGGCGACTGCACCCGAACCAACTCGGCCTTGGCCTTGATCATGCGCTCCTTCAGCCCAAGACGGGCGATCACGTCGGCGTAATGATCCTGATCAAGCACTGCCTCCAAACTCTTGACGTGATGCGCCCAGAGTTTCGCTTCGTTAGTCTGCTTCGCGTCCAAACGGGCGCGATACCAGTCGCTGCACTCCAACCGTTCCCGCGTGAACAGGCCGCGCACCTGCGGCGCATCCAGCCCGTGGCCTTCCGCCGTCTGGCCCTTGGCCATGATTTCCAGAAGCGCTTTGAGCGGCGGGCAGGCCCACTCGATGCTGCCGTCGGCAAAATAGCTTTCGGCCACCCGCTGGTGAGTCGTCACGATGGTGTCCACGCCGTCGGCGAAGATGTCCATATCCTGCTGCTCGGGGCGGAGCATTTCGTCGGTGAAAACAACGTGCGGGTGCGGGAAGAGGCGGCCGAAAAAAATGCGCACGAAACGCGTGGTGATGCGGTAGCCCAATCGGCTGGCGCGCACCATTTTCCCCCGGTGTTCGAAATCAAACAGGCGCTCGAAACAGCCGTCCTCAATGAGGGCCGAGGCGGAGCGTTCGGTGGCGCTCATGCGCGAGAAAATCTCAGGCACCAGCAGCGACACGTCGTGGTCCACGCGAACTTTGGGGCCCACGCAGCCTGCCGATGACAGGAACGCGTCGTGGCCGGTCAGGATCGAGGAAACCAGCGCGGCATTCAGGTCAATGATCGCGGGCATGGCGTTGAACGGGCTCTTGGTCAGCGCCCCTTCGCTACCGGCACCGGTGGTCGAGGGCGATTTGCCCGTCATCGAACTGATAAACTCCATGAACAGCTCGGGCAGCTCCATGTAGTGAATCGGGTTGAAACAGCACAGCGCGCGCACACCGGGCTCGGGCGGGTTGTTGCGGCGGCCGGGCACCAGGACGTTGACCGGGGTGTGCACGGGAGCACCGGCGGGAATCGCCCGGTGCAGGCGCAGGCCGAGCTGGGCGAGTGCCGTGGCGCGGGGGTTGGCCACATCGGGGCGGATCTGCAGGTAGCGCGTGTTCTTGGACGGCTTGCCGCCAACCATGCGTGGGTTAGCCGTGGATACAAAGTACGCGGGCGAGGCGCCAGCGGGCTGGGCAGCCGCCTTTTTTACCAAGTCCTGCATCGGCGCGGTGTAGGCGGAGAAACCAACCGCATCCTCGATCTGGTCGCGGGCGTCGGCGGCGGTCAACGGCTCGTAGTTGGAAATGAACGTGCCCGGAGCAGCGATGTCGGCCTCGGCCTGCTTGTCGTAACCGCGATGGATGGCGTCGTCGGGGCGCTGGAACAGGCGCGCCTCGCAGTTCTGCACGAACTTATAGGAACGAGCGGCGGGAACCGAACCCGCACCGTTGGCGGCCGGGCTGTTGCCCAACACGTTGACGACGGTGGCGGGAGCGACCACCGAGGCGGTGATATCGTCCTCCATCTGCACCTTGGCGGCAGGATGAAAGTCATGGCGCAGGCCGAAGACGCGCCACGAGCCATCCTCTTCGTAGCCGACGCGCAGGGTGTTAACCACCAGTTTGCGCCCGTCGATCTTGAGCTCGTAACCCGGGCGACCGTTAATGGTGTCGACCGAGAAATGCTGGCGCCAATCCGCGCCCCAGCTCGCCTTGTGGTAACGCTTCACCACAAAAACGAGCTCCTTGACGTGCCGCGGGATGGCGTTGAGCCAACTATTGTAGGCGTCGCTGTAATCACGGCGCGACGGGGTGAGCAGTTTGATCACGCTGCCGAGCGTGCGCTCAGGGCTGAGGATGGGGCGATTGTCCGTGCCGTTGCGCACGGCATCGCGGAAGCGCCCGGAGTAATCGCGCTCGAGCAATGCGGTGACGTTGTCCAGATCGCGGTCGATATC
>JBILJE010000270.1:0-4311 GCA_044377395.1 Rariglobus sp.
GGAATTCAAATCGTCATTTAAAAACACGCAGCAGCCATGCAGGATTTCAGGGGATTTAAGTGCAGTTTTTTAGCCCGTTCAGTTTGGCGTCCGATTGGTGGCCCCGACGAACGTTTCCGCTAAACTAACCCTCATCCGGCACGTTACATTCCAGCAACTTTGCCGACTTAGATCATTAAAAACTGGTTTTGGCGGCGGCGCACTTTACCGTTTCGCTCTTTTTATAACATGGCCACGAAGCGCACCACTCCCCGCCCGCAGCAATCCACCCGTGCCCGTAAAGCCCCTGCGCCCGCTCCTGCCGCTGCAGCGGCCCCCTCCCCTGCCCCAGCGCCCGCCGCAGCTCCACCTGCGATCGCTGCAGCCCCCGCCGACGACCGCGTGCTCATTCCCAAGAGCCGCCCACGCCGCATCAAGCCTTCGGCCAAACCCGTCAAAGCCGCCTATTTTAACCGCGAACTGAGCTGGCTGGCCTTCAACCGCCGCGTGCTCGAACAGGCCCAAAACCCCAAACATCCCCTCCTCGAGCGCGTTAAATTCCTCGCCATCGTCTCCTCCAACCTCGACGAGTTTTTCGAGATTCGCGTCTCCGGCATCATCCAGCAGGTCGAAAGCGGCATCACCGAGCCCAGCGTCGACGGCCTCGGACCGAAGGAGTCGTTGCGCCGCATCCATTCGGTGGTGGGCTCGCTGGTTGAGGAACAGTACGACTGCTGGCACCAACAGCTGCTGCCGTCGCTGGCCACCGAGGGCATTATTTTCAAAACCGCCGCCGAACTGACGCCCGCCGAGCTGAACTGGGTGCGCGCGTATTTCCACGAGCAGGTTTACCCGGTACTCACACCGCTGGCGCTGGACCAGTCGCACCCGTTTCCCCAGCTCGGCAACAAGACGCTCAACGTCATCGTCTCACTCGACAACCCCGAGACACCCGAGGTCGAGCAGGTGGCGGCCATTCTGCCCGTGCCGCGTATCCTGCCGCGTTTGGTGCCGATCGACCCGGAAAACCCCGGCCAGGAGCAACGCTTCGTCTTCCTCTCCGAAATCATCAAACTGTGCGCCGGCGAGTTTTTCCCCGGTTACCGCATCAACGGCGCCCACGCCTTCCGCGTCACTCGCAACAGCGACCTGTACATCGACGAGGAGGAGTCTGAAAACCTGCTCAAAAAAATCGAGGAGGAGCTGCGCAACCAACGCCGTGGTGAGGCGGTGCGCCTGGAAATCGAGGAGGGCGTGGATGAAACGGTGTTCAAAACCCTGTGCGAACACCTCGACCTGTCCCACGAGTACGTTTTCCGCCTCAACGGCCCGCTTAACCTATTGCGGTTGATGAGCCTGGATGACCTCGATCGGCCCGACCTGAAGTTCCGCCCGTTCACCTCGGTCAACGTTTCGCCGCTGCGCAACCCGGCGCACATCTTTGAAACCCTGCGCTCGCAGGACGTGTTGCTGCACCACCCCTACGACTCGTTTCAACCGGTGGTGGATTTCATCGAGCAGGCGGCGCGCGACCCGCAGGTGTTTGCCATCAAACAAACCCTGTACCGCACCAGCGGCGACTCGCCCTTCGTGAAGGCGCTCATCGAGGCGTCGCGCAACGGTAAACAGGTCACCGCCATGGTGGAGCTGCGCGCGCGTTTCGATGAGGCCAACAACATTCAGTGGGCCAAGCAGTTGGAAGAGGCCGGTGTGCACGTGGTGTACGGCCTGGTCGGGCACAAAACGCACTGCAAGTGCCTGCTGGTGGTGCGCCGCGAGGGCAAACTGCTGCGCCGCTACGCGCACCTGGGCACGGGTAATTACAACCCGAAGACCGCGCGTTTTTACACCGACCTGAGCTATTTCACCGCCCGCGAGGAGCTCACCACCGATGCGGCAAATTTATTTAACACGCTCACCGGCCTGAGTTTGAAGCCGGTTTTTGAGCACCTGTTGGTGGCGCCCTACTCGCTGCACGCGCGCATGCAGGAACTCATTGCGCGCGAAGCTGAAAACGCCGCCGCCGGCCGGCCGGGACGCATCATCGCCAAGATGAACTCGTTGGTCGACAAGGCCACGATCGATTCGCTTTACGCCGCCTCCCAGGCCGGGGTGAAGATCGACATCATCGTGCGCGGGGTGTGCTGCCTGGTGCCTGGGGTGAAGGGGCTGAGCGAACACATCCGGGTGCGCAGCATCGTCGGACGTTATCTGGAGCACGCGCGGGCGTTTTACTTTGAGAACAATGGCGGCGAGCCGCTGGTGCTGGCGGGCAGCGCCGACTGGATGCCGCGCAATTTTTTCCGCCGCGTGGAGGTGATTTATCCGGTTCTGGATCCGGTTTTACGGCGCTGGATCATCGACGAGCTGTTTGAGGTGGAGCTGCAGGACAACGAAAACGCGCGCGAATTGCACTCCAACGGGTCCTACCAACCGGTCAAGCGGACGGCCAGCGCTCCGGCGTTTTCGACCCACGGTTACTTCATCGCCCGCGCCATCGCCCGAGCGCGGGCGCTGGCGGAGGCGTAACGGTGGAGCGCCTTCGATGCGTGGGAGGGGAAGCCGCCGACGCGCCTGCGAGCCTGAGCTCACGCTCAGGGCCGCGCCTGGCGCAATCCCTAGGCCGTCACCCTCCGTGTGGCCTTGAGCGTGAGCTCAAGGTCGGGGCTTCCCCAGCTCACGCTCGGGGCCACGCTCTTCGTAAACCCCCTCCGTGTGGCCTTGAGCGTGAGCTCAAGGGGTCATTCGCCCTCCCCGCCGGCTCAATACCGCGGCACGCGGGCGTCGATCGCCAGCGACCAGGCGTCGATGCCACCGGCCACGTTGCTCACCGCCGAAAAACCGTTGGCGCGCAAAAACTGGGTCACGCGCATGCTGCGTCCGCCGTGGTGGCAGTGAATCAGCAGGTGTTTGTCTTTGGGCAACGTGCCGACGTTTTCGGGGATCTGCTTCATCGGGATGGTCGTCGAGCCGGCGATGCGGCAGCGCGCCACTTCGTCCGGCTCGCGAACGTCGATGAGCACAACCTGGGCGGGGGTTTCGAGCAGCAGGCGCTGCGTTTCTTCAACCGAGATTTCCAGCGGATAGGTTTCGGACATGGTGTTGAGAAAAACCAAAACACGGCTTTGTAGACGATGCGCAAATGGAAATTGCGCCGCCCTATCCAGCTCCTGCACTGTCCCCACTTTTTTATATGCCACAGCACTTCATCGTCATTATCGCCGGGGGCAAAGGTGAGCGTTTCTGGCCGCAGAGCCGCACGCCGCGTCCCAAGCACTTGCTGCCCATCGTCGGGACGAAACCGCTGCTCACCCAAACCATCGACCGGGTAAAACCGCTCGCGCCGGCCAAAAACATTTTTGTCATCACCAGCGCCGTCCAAGAAAAGGCCGTGCGCGCGATCTGCAAAGGCATCCCGGCCGCCAACATCATCGCTGAACCGGTGGGGCGCGACACCGCAGCCGCCGTGGGCCTGGCCGCCGCCATCGTCGCGGCACGTGATCCGCAGGGGATTTTTGCGGTGCTGCCCGCCGATCACGTCATCCATGACAGCAAGGCTTACGCGACGGATCTTGCCGCAGCGTTCGCCGCCGCCGAGGCCGCCGAGGTCATGGTCACCATCGGCATCACGCCCACCGAACCGGCCACCGGGTTTGGCTACATCCAGCGCGCCGCGAAGTGGAAGTCCTTTAACCGCCGTCCGGTGTTCAACGTCCAGCGTTTCGTCGAAAAGCCGAAACAGGAAATCGCCGAGGGCTACCTCGCCTCGGGCGATTATTTGTGGAATGCCGGCATGTTTGTGTGGAGCGTTCCCGTGGTGGAAAAGGCCCTGGCGCAACACGCCGCCGAGCTCGACGCCGCGCTCCAGCCGATCCGCGCCGCGCTGGCCAAAAAGCGTCCGCTGGCCGGGGTGTTGAAGAAGGTTTACCCGACCTTACCGAAGATTTCGGTCGATTACGCGCTGCTGGAAAAATCCTCCAACGTGGTGGTGCTGCCGTCGTCATTTGATTGGGATGACGTGGGCGCTTGGCCGGCGGTGGCCAAACATTTTAAACCGGATGCGGCGGGCAACGTGTCGCGCGGCCTCGCGGTGGTGGAACAAGGAAGCCGCAACATCGTGTTCAGCGAAGGCGGCCATTTGGTCACGCTGCTCGGCGTGGACGACCTGATTGTGGTGCACACCGCCGACGCGACGCTGGTTTGCCCCAAGTCGAAAGCGCAGGACATCAAGGCGTTGCTCAAACAGGTCGAGGCCCTCAAAGGCGGCGCCAAGTGGCTGTGAGATCCAAGTCGCATTCAAGATGAGCTTAACAAAACTGTTCTTAGCGGAGA
>JBILJE010000049.1:0-14575 GCA_044377395.1 Rariglobus sp.
GCCAACAACGTCACGGTCCGCCTATTTAGCCCAGCACGTCGCCGAAGGCTGGCGGGTGCAGCGATCGATGATCATCGATCGCGCCACGATCCAAGGAACTATTCCCGGAACCAACAAGAGAGGCCAGTCAACTTATGTGATCGCGCGCGTACAGGTGCAGCCCCCCGCGGGCAGCCCTATTACCAATGTGACGGTGCGTGTGGGTCGACGCTTGATCAACTCCACGTCGACGGTTTTCCAGTACAGCATTTTTTATCAGGGTGACCTGGAAATGGCCCCTGCTACCGACACGATCATTTCGGGAAACATCGCGGTGAACGGCAATGTGTTCTTAGCATCAACCCTGAACGGTGAGCTCACGATCATGAATACGATCAAGCTCAGCGGCACCCAGTTCAATACGAACAGCGCAGGGGTAATATCCCTAAATAATCCTGCCGCTCCGCCCCGAGCAGGAGAACTTTTCAATCCCACCTTCGCCACCGGCACTGAAGCCACCCAAGTGACCAGGGGGGCCCCATCGGAAAACCTAATCGGCGGATTGGACGCCACGTATATCAGCGGAGAACGGACAGACCTTTTTGCTCCCGCCGGAAGAACCACGTCTGCGACATGGACTCCAGCCGAAACCGCCACGGCACTTAACAATGTTTACCGGTCGGTGGCCACGCCCCCCCCCGCCGCATCAACCGTCACCGAATACCCCAATATCAGCACAGGCTCATTGGCGACCACCGTGGATGACCCCGCTATAAATGCTGCCCGAGCCTACTCCCGTGCCGGAATCATCATCACGGTTTCCAGCAGCGGCACGCTCACCGCGATCAGTAATCTGTCCTATGACATCTACGGCAATGCAACCGGAACCGATATTACCAGTTTACTTAGCAGCGCTGCCGTACCCGCCAGCGGCAGCACCCCGGCCGTCAATGCATCCCTGACCACTGGTACCACCCTGACCGATTTACGTGAGGGCAAGACGATTACACTTACGACTATCGACCTTGGTGTTCTCGGCCCGCTTATTGCCGCAAATGTCCCCGGCTTTAACGGAGTGCTCTACGTCAACCTCTTAGGCTCATCCACCTCTACGCCTGGCGCCGTAAAATTGGTGAACGCCGAAATTCTTCCGACTTCAAGCACCGGTGGATTCAGTCTGACCACCAACGCAGGCATTTATGTTCAAGGCAATTACAACACCAGCACCACAGCCGACTCCGCTGCACACGTACCGGCCATGCTAGTGGGCGATGCGATCACGCTGCTTTCCGCTGGATGGGATGATGCCAACAGCGCCTCCGATATCACCGATCGAGTGGTTCCGGCTGGCACCACGACGCTTAATGCCGGCCTGCTCACGGGCACGACGAGCAGTGATTTGGGGGCTTACAGCGGTGGCGCCAATAACATCGTGCGCTACCTTGAAGACTGGCGCACCAACCGCTGCGTGGTGACCCTGAACGGATCCCTCGGCCGCCTTTTCGAATCCACCCAATTTACTGGGGATTTCCAGCAACCCGGAAACACCTACTTACCTCCTAGGCGCAATATCACATTTGATCCCCAATTAGCCACGACCCCTCCGCCAGGTGCTACGGTTACGACTACATTTGGCAGGGGTGATTATTTTTACTGGTAACTCCCGTTGCTGGACCGGTGCCCTCCGCCTTAGTTAATCCATGTCGATTACGCCTAGCCTAGAACCCGCCTGTTTGCGCGTGGCCTTGAAAGCCCGTGAACTCCATCGCAAACACCCGGGACTCATCCTCGCATTCATTAGCAGCCCCGACACCCCGGACCCCCTGCTCACCGCAGTCATACCCGCGCGTAATGAGGAGGCTTCGATCGAGGCCGTAATTAAAGAATGTTTTCGCCAAGCGGCTCAAGTACTCGTCGTTGAAGGCGGTTCTACAGATGCAACCGCAGCGATTGCTACGGCCGCTGGTGCGCGCGTTATTCGTGATCCCGGCCTAGGTAAAGGTGCCGCCTTACGGCTCGCCGTTGAACACGTGACGACGCCCGTATGCGTATTCGTGGATGCCGATGGCTCGCATGACCCACTCGATATTCCCCTGCTCGTCACCCCGATTCACCAAGAGAAAGCCACTCACGTTCAAGGGTCCCGGCTCCAAGGCGGCTCCGACGAACTGCACGGTGGCTGGGACGAGTTTTTCCGCCTCGCCGGCTCGGCGTTTATCACCTGTCTCATCAACGTGCGATTCGGTACGCGGTTATCCGACTCGCAAAACGGTTTCCGGGCAATTCGCACCGAGGCTTTTCGTAGCCTGAACTTGCGCTCTCGCCACACCACCATCGAGATGGAGCTGATCATGGCATCACTCTCAGCCGGCCACACCCTCCTCGAAGTGCCCACCCACGAACGCGCCCGTACCGCCGGTTTCTCAAAAATCTCCCTTGCGCATCCGCTCACCTGGTTGTCCTACGGCGCCGCCCTGGTCCGAGGCCTTTGCCGGCCCCGGCCGACACTATGCGCAGCACAGCCCAACGCGGCGTTATGACCCGCGACACTAAATCGGCCGTTATCGGTATCTGGGATGGACATGACGCCGGCGCCGCCCTGCTCATCGACGGCCAAGTGGTGCTCGCCCTTAACGAAGAACGCCTAAGCGGACGCAAGCTTGAGGTGGGTTTTCCAGCGCTCGCGCTAGCCCAAGTGCGTGCCGCAGCTGGCGACCGGCCGATTGAATGGGCCGTGACCACCTCCGATCCGGCGAAAACCCTCACCCGACTGATCCCCGGAACCAAGGAAAGTTACTACCGCCTCCGCCGTCGCCTCACGCCCCCAGGGCTGCTGCAACCTTGGGTGCAACGCGCTAAATACGCCCTCACTCAACTTCCCACCAACGACCTGTTTCGTGGCATCGCAAGGCGCCACTTTGCGCACGCCTTGGCGGCCCCCCTAGAGACGGTACACTTAGTCGATCACCACGCCGCTCACGCAGCCGGAGCGGCGTTTTGGCCCGGTCACACCGAGCCCACCCTCGTCGTCACCCTTGACGGTATCGGCGACGGCTTATCCGGTTCGGTCTGGCGTTGGACGCCCGAGCAGGAACGCCTCGAACCGCTGCTCAGCCTGCCGGGTTCAGCCTCCCTTGGGCTGTTCTTCGAGCACGTCACCCAAGAGCTGCAAATGCGGCCCCTTGAAGACGAAGGGAAGGTCATGGCGCTGGCCACCTACGCGCTCGACACCCCGCCCGAGCGCAACCCATTCCTGCCGTGGTTCACACTGACGAGCGACCCCGAAGGACTGCCGAGCCTACGTTGCAAGATCGCCCCACGCCACATGGCCCGCGCAGTTGCCCGCATCGTCTGGTGCCACCCCCGCGAACAGGTGTGTCGTTACGCCCAGCAAGTGATGGAGATACTGGTGCCGCAATTCTTCGCCCAACTCGCCACGCACACCGGTTGCGGCACCTTTGCTTATGCCGGCGGCGTCGCCTCCAACATCAAGGTCAACCGGCTAATCCGCCTGCTGCCACAGGTCCGCCAGCTTTCCGTGTGCCCTGCGATGGCCGATGGCGGACTCGCACTGGGTGCCGCACTCGCCGTATGGCACCGCCTCAGCGGCAAAGCACCCGCGCCGTTCGCGGATTTCCGCTTGGGGCCGGACCATGGCGATCTAGGGGCGCACGCCGACCAACTCGTCCCCGCAGACGTCGCGCAGATTCACCGCCCCGAAAACCTCCCAGCAGCCGTGGCAGAGCTACTGGCAACCGGCGAAGTCGTGATGTGGGCGCAGGGCCGCATGGAACTGGGCCCGCGTGCGCTCGGTGCGCGCAGCATCATCGCCCGCGCGGACCGCACCGGCATTCGCGACGAGCTCAATGTACGGCTCAAGCGCCGGGCGTGGTTTCAACCCTTTTGCCCCTCGATACTCGCCAGCGAAGCCCCTCGCCTGCTCGCCGATTACCGGGGCGACCAGGACCTCAACTTCCACATGACGATGGGGTATGGCACGACACCAGTCGGTCGCGAAGCGCTCGCAGGAGCGATCGGCCCGGACGGCTCCTGCCGACCACAAATGGTGCCAGTCGATCCGGCCAATCCCTGGTGGCACTTGCTCAGCTGCATGCGTGAGCGCACGGGCACCGGTGCGGTGATTAACACCAGCTTGAATCTGCACGGGCAACCGATGGCCGATGCCCCAGCCGACATCGTCGCCGCCTGGCTCCAAAGCGAAATTCGCCACCTCGCGCTCGGCTCGGTGCTACTCACAAAAAAAATCTCTCTCTCGTCGTGATGCTCCCTACCTGGCTCCGCTCCACAGGACTGCACTGGCTCGCTGCGGCCCTGTTAACCCTCTTCGGCGTGGTCCTGTGGGCTCGCGACTGCCTCGTCAGCTTGGACATCGACGCGCTGCTGCGTCAGGCGAGTTCATCAACAGTCTGGGGTTTGCACGGCTGCCTGGTCGCGATTACGGCCGGCATCGTCGCACTGGCTCCTCGGTTGTATGGACTACTCGGCACCCGGCGCATGTTAACCGCACTCGGCCTCGCGCTAGCCGGTTACCTTGCGTGTGGACTCGCACCCCGTGCGCACCGGATCCTTTTCGACGAGCACATTTACATGCAGATCGGGCAAACGATCGCCCATACCGGACGAGCCGAATCCGCCACTTACGCCCGCACCGAATACGGTGACTTCCAGTTGATTGATAGCTCGGTGAACAAGCAGCCCAACGGTCTGCCTTATCTTCACAGTCTGGCGTACCGGCTTTTCGGCGTTTCGACCACGGTCTCCCACCACCTTAATCGCAGCTTAATTGGACTGGCCGCTGCCGGTCTTTACCTCGCGCTGGCCCTCATACCATGGACCCTGCCGCGCGGCACCGCGCTTGCGGCCGCGCTTTTGTTTATCGCCACGCCATTGGTGCCGTGGTGGGGGCACACTACGGCAGTCGAACCCGGCGCGGCGTGCTCAGTCGTCGTGGCATTTTTCGCCGCCTGTTTTTATGTGCGCGTGCGGGACCGCAACACACTCCAAGGCACGGTGGGCACTTCGCTGTTGTTGGCCGGTACCACGGCCTTTGCGGTTTATTTCCGACCTGAATCGCTCCTTGTACTGCCGCTGGTGGCGGCCGTTTTATGGTCGGAAGAGGACCACTTTTTGAAAGACCTCTTTGCCTGGGCAGCGCTAGCTCTGGTGATCGCGCTGATTACCCCCAACCTGCTGCACCTGTGGTCGGTGCGAGGTGAAAACTGGGGGGCAACGGATGGACGCCGCTTCGATTTCGCCTTCATCGCAAAGAACTTTAGCAGCAACGCCGGCTACTTTTTCGCCAACCACTGGTTCCCGCTTGCAGGCACTCTTTTGGCGGTGCTCGGTGGCGGCTGGCTGCTGGTGCGCAACCTGGCGGCAGCGCTGGTACTGGCGCTCTGGCTGGCACTGAGCTGGGGGATTTTCGTGCTGTTTTACGCCGGCGGTTATCACTACGGGGCGAGCTGCCGTTACGCGCTCGTCTCTTGTGCGCCGGTAGCCGTGGTCATGGGTGTGGGCACCGCACGGCTGGTTGAGGCCCTGCGAGCTCACCGCTTAATCGGCGGCGCACTCACGGCGGCGTTGGTAATCAACTGGCTGGTCGTTTTCTCCTTTGTACCCACCGAATCGCGTGAAGCGTCAGGGGCGCGTGAGGACATTCGCTTCATCGTGCGCGAAGCAGCCCGGCTGCCGCATGCAGCCCTGGTGATCTCGCGCGCGCCCAGCGTTTGGCTGGTCGAAGGAGCCAACACCTGCGAGCTGCCCAAAGTGGAACAGATCTTACGCGGAAACCTTCGGGAACTGGTTAACCAATATCCCGGCGGCATTTTTTTTCACTTCGGCTACTGGGATAACGTAGAGCCCACCTTCGGCCAAAACTCCGCCCAACTTTTCGTCGATATGGGGGCAGTTGAAGTGATCCGCCGCCCGTGCCAGGAACACCAATTCGCGCTGTTCCGTCTCGATACCCCAGCCGCCCTCGAACGCTTTGGCGGCCCGAAGCCCGAGCACACCGACCGGATCGTGCGTCTCGATGCCTTGCTTAGCCGCTATCGCAAAACCACCGAAGGGAACCCGGCTCCAACCGACTCCGCTGAGCCAAGCCAACCGCCTGCGCCATGAGTAACGTGTATTCCTGGGCGCGACTGTTCACGCGCACCGCCGCTGCAGCCGTGGGGCGCGAGGGGCGGCCGACAAAACTCATGTTCGTCGTCACCAAACGGTGCCATTCGCGCTGCGTATATTGCGACATCTGGAAGGTCAAGGACACCCCAGGCGCCCTCGACGCCGAACTCCGGCTCGACGAAATCAAGGCGCTCGCGGCAGCCAACCCGTTTTTCCAGTGGATCGACTTCACCGGAGGCGAACCAACCGACCACCCGCATTTCGCCGAGGTGGTTGAGGCGTTCGACGCGCAATGCCCAGATCTGCTCCTCGTGCACTTTCCGACCAACGGTCTGGCCACGGAACGCATCGAGCGCACGGTGCGCCGCATTCAAGAGCGCGTAAAGGCGCGGTTGGTGGTGACCGTTTCAATCGACGGCCCGCCCGAAATCAACGACCGCCTGCGCGGGGTGCCGAGGGATTTCGCCCACGCCGTAGCCACCTTCGGCAAGCTGCGCGAGCTGCTCGGCGCGAGTAACGTCTTTGTCGGCATGACGCTGCACGGCCACACCGGTAGTTGCGGAATGAGCACTGCCGAACTCGTCGAACGCACGCACGCGGCGGTTGATGCCGCACTGCTTGCGGACGAGCGCGCGGGGCTTCCGTGGAGCAGCCTGCATCTGAACATCCCGCACGTTTCCCAGCACTACTACGACAACCAAGCGGCGGAAGCCGTGGGTGGGTTCGGTGGTGCGGCACACCGGGCGGAAGCGGCGGAAGCGTTGCGCCTCGCCGCTCAACGCACAGGCCGTGACGGGTCCCTGCCGATGCGGATACTTGAGCGCATTTACCGGACTGAAGCGGAGCGTTACCTCGCGACCGGTCGTTCAGGGATTGGCTGCTCGGCCCTGCTTTCCACCGTTTACCTCTCGGAAAAAGGAGAGGTTTACCCCTGCACAATCTGGGATCGCCCGCTGGGCAACGTCCGCCAATCCGCTTACACACTGATGCCCTTGATTGAGGCGGCTCGAGAAGCCGGTGTGCGCAAGGCGATCGTTCAGCAGAAATGCCCCAATTGCTGGACCCCCTGCGAGGCTTACCCAGCGATTGGCGCTTCGCCCCTAGCCGCAACCCGGGCACTGATTAACTCCCTTAAAGCCACGTCCGCCACAGCCACTCAGCAGGAAAAACCGTCATGAATATCGCCAACCTCGCGCCTGCCGAACGTGCCGTTTGGCTGTCGCGACTGACCATCCTCGCCATCCCACTGGCCGCCTTCCTCGGCTTTATCATACAGCTGCTACTAGCCAAGCACCTGCTACCGCTTTACGGCGGCACTCCTGCGGTCTGGCTAGGTTCCAGCCTATATTTCCAACTCACGTTAGTGCTCGGTTACGGCTGGGCGGTCTGGCTTTTGGGCCGATCAACCTACGTCCAAGCAGGCTCGACCGTTTTGCTTTCCGTAGTCGCACTGCTCACGTTTCACCTGCCCGGCACCGCCGCTGAACAACCCAGCGTTGCACTCGTCGTGGGCCGGCTCGCGCTGGGATCGCTACCCGCGATGGTTTTACTGTTCAGTGTGGCACCGTTGTTGCACGGCTGGGTCGCCCGCCACGAAGGCAAGCTGCCTTACCACCTGTATGCGTTGTCCAATGCAGGCAGCCTGCTCGCCTTGGTCGCCTACCCCTTCCTCATCGAACCCTCGGTCGGCCTAGCGCTCCAATCGCAGTCATGGAAAGTGCTCCTGCACCTTCTTGTTGCCCTGTTGGCGATCGCGTCGGGTATCCTCTGGTTTAACCCGGCGCCTCTGCCAGCCAGCGAAAAACAGTCTGATGCCTCCGGCCTGCCGTGGACTCGGCTCGCCGCTTGGCTTGGTCTGAGCGCCTTGGGTGTAGTACACCTGCTGGCTGCAACCCAGCAAATCGCCGGTGAAATCGGCTCAACCCCCCTCGCTTGGGCCGGGCCCCTGGGACTCTACCTGCTTGGGTTCACACTGGTCTTTTCGGGCCGGTGGCAATCGTGGATGACCAGCCTGTGCATCGCGCTGCTCGCAGTCGCGCTTGCAGGCTATATGCAGGTCAAGGGGTTCACAGCCGCAACCATCAGCGGCTCGCGCTTAGGCTGGTTGCTCGCGGCCTCTGCCGCAGGCGGGTTTATCGGCTCAGCGCTTCTCCATCATTTGCGCCCGCAGCGCCGCCCTGAATTGTTTTACCTCGCACTGGGGGTTGGAGGGATGCTCGGGGGGCTGACCAGCACCTATATGGTGCCAAGCGTGTTCGCCATGCCCGTCGAGTTCACGTTCACCTCACTTGCCCTGCTGATCGTCGGGCTCGCATGGCTGTTTGCCGGTAGCGGCCTGCGGCGGCTCGGTCTGCTCGCCCTCGTAGTCACCGCTCCCGTTCTCACGGTGGGTCTGCACCAACTCCACCAACTCCCCCCTGGACTCACCAGCCTCCATTTGCGCGACGTCACCGGCGGTCTGCTGCTGGAGTTTTCTCCTGCGGGCGTGGTGATTTCCAGCGAAACCACAACCCACGGCAGCCAGTTAACTGCCGATGAAGCCACCCGCCGCCGCCCCACCCTGTATTATACGGAAAGCAGCGGCGTGGGCCGGGTGATCACCAAACTCCAAGCTACCAACCCGAGCCTGCGCTATGGCGTCATCGGCTTAGGCGCGGGAACCTTGGCAGCCTACACGCGTCCCGACGACATCTGTGATTTCTGGGATATCGACCCGAAGGCGCTCAGCGTTGCGAACGAACATTTCAGTTACCTGCGGGATGCACGCGGTAAGGTGAATGTTACCCTGCGCGACGGCCGCCAAGCACTCCAGCACAGCACCATGGATTACGACCTGTTGGTGATTGATGCATTTCAGGGCGACCACATCCCCACGCACCTGCTCACCCGTGAAGCACTGCAAATCTACGCAGCTCGTCTCGCCACCCGCCGCGGACTGCTCCTCGTCCATGCGTCGGTTCGTCATGCCGATTATTTCCCCTCCGTGGAAGCAACCGCCCGCAGCCTCGGCCTATCAGCGATGAAAATCACCACGCAGGTCGAGTCCGCCACCGACAAAGCCGACCTGAATGCAGCCGTAAGCGACTACATCCTCATTTGCCGACCTGACCGCTTTTTCGAATTAGCCTTCTGGTTCCCCGATGAAGAGGACAATGGCCGCGTCAAACATGTCGTGCGCCACGAACCCACACCGAGCAACGCCCCGTCCCAAATCTGGACCGATGACCGCAGCTCGACCCTGCAAACCATCGACCTCGGCGCGTGGATTAAGGGCAACTAAAGGCCGTCAACCGCGCATCGCATGCAAGGAATTTGCCACCTTTTGCTCATCGCTTATCTGGCGTTCGTCGCGCAGTCGCGGCTGGAGTTTTTCAAGCCCTACGCGGGCTTACCTAGATATCTTTTGGCACTCGGCCTGGTGCTATTTGGCACCACTTGGGCGGACTTCTTGCTTTACGCGCTGCTAGGATGGGGACTGCCCTACACGATTGGCACTTGGGCGGTGCGCCTGCTTCCGCTCGTGTTTTGGCTGGCACGGCCCGGCACCGGCGTAACGCCCACGGCTGGATTCCTACCCACCTGCGGACAACTCGCCACCACCTGGAAGCCGCTGAAGTGGGACTATGCGTTCATCTTTTTCGGACTCTTTGTGCTCAGCCGATTTTTCATCGGTATCAACACCGACACCGAAGGCACCGTTTGGACTAATTTCAACTTCGTTGACACCGCCTTTCACCTCTCCATCGCGCAGGCATTTCTTAACACGTCCTCGTTCCCGCCGGCCGACCCCAATCTCGCCGGATTCCCGCTGAAATATCACTTTGTCGCGGATTTTTCGATCTCCCACTTGGCGCAGATGGGAATCCCGCTGATCACGGCGGTGTGGTGGCTTAATCTTCTTGGAGCGGCGGCAATGGTCGGCGCCATGTGGGGTGCCCTGAGCCGTTGGCTTCGGCTGCCCTCGGCCTGGGTGATGCTCGCAGGCTTTACGTTTCTCTTCACCAACCTGGCGATCGTAAACCTGCTCCACTACTGCCTGTTTAATCCGGCCTTTTTTAATTCCCGCGACCCGATCGACGGCATCTTTTTCTTTCCCTACTTCAACTTCGAGAGCATCCACAACAACCTGCTCGAACCCCAGCGCAGCCTGCTGTTTGTGATGCCCGTGATCTTCGCGGTGCTTTCCATCACCCAAGCCGATCCGCCGCAAACCGATGAAGCTACACGCACGGACCGGCGTAACACCCTCATCGGATTCTGGATGGTTTGTCTGCTGCCGCTGGCGCACGTCGTGGCTTTCGCAGTGCTCGGGGCCTGCTTGCTGCCCCGCCTCTGGCGCCATCACCGCTGGCTCCTGCCCCAAGTCGCTTGCTGGTTACCCGCGCTGCTCATCGGCCTTGCCCAGCTTGCCTATATCCAGTTTTACGGCCCACCCATTCAGTCGGGTTATTCGGCCTGGGATGCCAGCCAGCACATTCCCCTTCATAATTTTTCCGAGCTGCCAGAATTCGCCCGTAGTACCGCTTTCTGGCTGGCGGTTAACGGCGACTTTTTCTTCTGGGGCGCCGTCTTCACCCTCATCGCAATCAGCCGCTACTTGATGCGCTCCACGCCAACCGAAGGACTTCTGCGCGTTAGCTCCTTCGGGCGTCAGTGGGCGTGGTATTTCGCCGTGTGCGTCGGCGCGTTTTTGCTGATCAACCACTACCGCTACACGGCGAGCTGGGGCGACAGCAACAAGTTCGTCTTCTTCCTTAATCTGGGCATCACACTGCTCATCGTCCTTGGAAGCGCCCAGTGGCTTGGCGGCCCCAACGCGCTCCGTTCACGGGTGGCATGGTGGTTTTTCTTCCTGACGGCATTCGTTCCGAACACCTACGATTTCGTCAAAAAACAAATCACCCTCGAAGGTCGAACGAATCTGCTGTTTCACCACCAAACCCGCTTTGCCGCAGACTGGATTCAGTCCCACCTGCCGCCAGAAGCCATTTTCCTCACCGCTGCGAGTGCCGACGCCCATTTTTTACCTGCACTTGCAGCCCGCTCGGTTCGCGCCGGTATCTACGTGCGCACCAACCCCTATTTCGACCCCGAACTGGCCAGTAAAATCCGCCGGCTCTACGAAGAAGGCGATCTGTCGCTACTGGCTGAGTTAGCCGTCGATTACGTGTGTATATCCAATACAGAACGCAACCTCTACACCCTCGACCCACGGTGGCAGGAATGGATGCAAAACCCGTCCATTCGGATTTTCGCCTCGGGTGCGCCAAACGATTACAACTCGGTTTATATTCTCGATGCCCACCGATTGCTCGCCTTGGCCAACGCCAACCCATGACGCCCGACTTCTGGATCGTTATCCCGGCCTACCGTGAGGCCCACCGGCTGCCGCCTTACCTACGGGACCTCAACCGATCCCTCTCCAGCGCACCCTTCACCGTAAAGATCCAAGTCGTCGACGACGGATCGCCTCCAGCCGATCTTGCTGCCCTTAAAAGCGCCCTCACAGACTGCGCCCTCGAGACGCCACTGCTCACCCCGTTAAAAACCCTCGCCAAGAACTCCGGCAAAGGTGCCGCAATCAAAGCCGGGTGGGATCTCGCTCCAGCAGCAACCCCTTGGATCGTCTTTTTGGATGCCGATGGAGCGATTCCCGCCTACGAGGTCCTTCGCGTGCTCAGCATCGTTTTCATGAACCGCACCCCGTCGCGCGCCTATTTTGGCTCCCGCCAGCGGATGCTCGGCCGACATATTGAGCGGAATCTCACTCGACACCTAGCGGGACGCGTCTTTGCAACCTGCGTTGGAACCTTTATTAATCCACACATTTACGACTCCCAATGCGGCTTCAAATGCATCCCGCACGCTGCCTACCGCCTATTCCGCTCCAAGCTGCGTGAGCCGAGGTTCATCTTCGACGTCGAACTGCTCGTCCTGCTCCTTGCACAGGGCGTTAGCATAGAGGAAATCCCCATCGACTGGACCGATATACCTGGCGGCAAAGTCCGGCTCCTGCGCGACGTCCCGAGCATGCTGCTCGGTCTAGTACGTATCAGGCTTAGGCATTTTCACGGCTCCGAAACCGGCCGTGCCGCCAAGTAAGGTAATTGATACATGACGGCATCCTCCATTTTGCAGGGAAACCGCGCCACCTCGGTCCAGCGCTCAGGAGTATAACGCTCCCCCAAAATTCCGTCCGAGCCCACGGAAACCAATACGTAATCGCCAGGCAGGGCATTTTCCAAAAAAGAGAAATCCTGGACGCTGCCAAACCCCGCAACACCCTGATGCCCATGTAAGGGATCGCTGAACCGGTAACCCAACTTCAAATCGATTTCCTGCTGCAACGTCGCCTTCGTCCAAACATTCGCCTGGGGATGCAACTCCAGCCACCGAATCAATGCCGGCACCACGTCCCGTTCGCCGACGTATTCGGCATGTTCGGACCTTAAAATAAGCGTAGTACTTATGGTGAGGCCACCCAGCAATCCCAACAAAACACCCCGCGCTGGCCAACGGCCGCTCCGCCACCACTGCGCAGCCACAACTCCGATTACCACAGCGATCGGTACACTTAAAACAGTCAGATAACGCGGCTCCTTATGATAAGGCAGATAAGTCGTTAAACTCATCGATCCCCACTGGATCCAAAGCAAAATGCCGACGACAAATGCGCTCACCCATTGCAGCATTAAAGGGCGGTTCCTCCAGGCCCAAATCCCGCTCACGGCTGCGCCGAAAAACGCATAGTAATACCAGCCCAACAGGGGGTACCCGTTCACAAACCGCTGATACGACTGAAACCGATTGGGCAAATTCAACAACAAGCTCGGCAGATAGGCGGCACTCACACTGAGGTCATCCTCATAAGCCCCCTCCCGCCCAATCCTATCATAGAAACTCAGAGACCGGGAAATTCGCTGCCAAAAGTTGCCCGTTAACCCGTGGAGCAACCAAGCATCCGCACTCAGCACCAGAACCAAACCCAGCAAAATCCACCCGTAACTCCAGGGTATCCGGCGATCCACCCATGTCCGCACTATCGCCACCCCGACGAATCCCCAGCCAAATACAAACGCCCATTCCTTGGTTAATGCCGCCATTCCCCATACCAAACCGATACCTAGCCCCATAACCACCGTCGAGAGCCTCGACCGTGCGTCCCGCCCTCCAAGTAAAAGCAGCCCCCAGATTAAAATCCCCCCGTAAAAGGACATTTCGATGTCTCCCCTGAGCGTGGAGGAGACGAACCAATCCACCGGATTAAGCACCATCGCGATACTAGCCCACCGTGCGGCACTTTCTTTGCCGGTCACCTGCCATGCCGCCGCATAGGCCAAGGGGATACACGCCAAGCCCATTAAAAAACCTGGTAGGAAGGCCAATTCATAGTGGACCCCAAACAGTTGAAACAACGTCGCCACTGGGACCCACACACCCCAGCGCAATCCCCACAAAACCTGGAGCAGCTCCTGATTATCCCCGTTCAAATGGCTTCTTACGTAAAACAGGTAGACCCAATCATCATGTCCGAAAAGCCCGTTAAAAATCCAAAGCCGCAAGCCTACCGCCAACAAAATACCCCCCATCAACCACAGGGCAACACCGCCCACGCTCACCTTTTCGTCGGCGTAGTTTTGCGTCAACATCGGCTAAATCCGGCAGATTCCAACACAGGCGCAAGCCCTGCTCCGGATTACGTCCACCATTCCCGCTTCCGCATCCACGCCGCCAGCTGCGTCCAAGCGCGGCCTCGGTGGCTTAACTCGTTTTTCACGCCCTCGCCCAACTGGGCAAAACTCTCGGCGTACCCTTCCGGCACAAACAGCGGATCGTAGCCGAAACCCGTGCCGCCTTGGGGCGTTTTGCCCAAAACGCCCGCACATCGCCCTTCGAACACCGTCTCCGCCCCGTCCGGACCAACCACCAACAATACGCAGACAAAATGCGCCCCACGCTGCCCTTGCGGAACTGCAGCCATGACTTCGACCAGTTTGCGCAAGTTGGCCGCACCGTCGCCGTCCGGACCGGCGTAATACGCCGACTCCACCCCAGGCGCACCATCCAGCGCGTCGACGCACAGGCCGCTGTCGTCGGCCAGCACCCAGGCTCCGGCCGGCAGAAGCGCCTGGAGGGCGAGGGCTTTTTTCCGAGCGTTACCCACAAATGTTCCGGCGTCTTCCACGACCGACGGCATTCCGCCCACAGCCTTGGCCGAGACGATGGTCACCGGCAGGCCACTGGCTTGGGCGAGGGCGTTCATCTCGGCGACTTTGTGGGCGTTACCGGAGGCCAGATAGAGGTTCATGGGGGGAGGGAGAGGCGGACTAATATTAGTTAGCGCTCAAGTTGGGATTTACGGCATCCTTGAGCTCACGCTCAAGGCCACACGCTTCGCGAATACACTCCGCGTGGCCTTGATCGTGAGCTTGTATGTCCAACACCGTGAAAA
>JBILJE010000271.1:0-4303 GCA_044377395.1 Rariglobus sp.
CTACCGGCTAATCGCCCAACGCCGTTGCTGATGCCGGCGTCACCACAGCCGATTCAGATCGTCGGCGGCGGCTTGGCCGGCCTTTCGCTCGGCCTCGCCCTTCGGCGTAACGGCATTCCGGTTACCATTTTTGAGGCGGGCGTTTATCCCCGTCACCGCGTCTGCGGCGAATTCATTACCGGACTGGCTGCTGGCACCATTGACCGCTTGGGCCTGTCGCCCTTTCTGCGCGACGCCCAAGCGCACCGTGAGGTCGCCTGGTTTTGGCACGGGCAAGCGCTGCGCCGCCAGACGTTGCCCTCACCGGCCTTGGGCCTGAGCCGCTTTGCACTCGATCAGCGGCTCGCCGCAGCCTTCACGGCCGCCGGTGGGGATCTTCGCACGCGCAACCGCGTTGACCTCGATGACGCACCGGCTGGGCGCGTTTTTGCCACCGGTCGCCGTCCCGCCCGTCCGGAGTGGATCGGCTTAAAATGTCACGCACTCAAACTGCCCCTCGCGTCCGAGCTGGAACTGCACCTCGGCGACCACGCGTACGTGGGACTCTGTGCGGTCGAGGACGGGTGTGTGAACGTCTCCGGTCTTTTCCGCCTGCGTGACGGCCTCGAGCTTTCCCGCGAACTCGCTTTGTCCGCCTACCTGCGCGCCAGCGGACTTGCCTACCTCGCTGATCGGCTCGCCAGCGTCGCGATCGATCCGGCTTCGTATTCCGCCGTCGCCGGCCTTGGTTTTTCGAAACCCTACACGCGTCCTGATCGACTGGTGATCGGGGACACCTACGCGATGATTCCGCCCTTCACCGGACACGGAATGGCCATGGCGTTTCAAAGCGCCGAGCAGGCGCTGGACCCGCTGATTGCCTGGTCGCGGGGCGAGGTGACTTGGGATGAGACGATCACCACTGTCCAGCAGCGGCTCCGGCATCTTTTTCGGGTTCGGTTGTCGGTCGCCTCGTCGCTCCACCCGTTTCTGGTCGCTCCCAGCGGCCAGCGCACACTAGCACTCGCCAGCCGCCTCGGCGTTTTACCGCTTCGCTCGCTTTATCAACTCACTCACTAAACGCTCCGATTTCCGCGCATGTATCTCCAAGCCCTCGCCACCGCCGTGCCAACCACCTCCCTGACGCAACCGGAGTGTTGGCAACTCCTGGCGCAGTCCAACGCCCGCAAGCGGCTCTCGGAGCGTTCGCTGCAGATGCTCGAAGCGGTGCTCACCGGCGACAGCGGCATCGACCGGCGGCACTTCTCGGCGACCGACCTCAATGCGATTTTCGACAACACGCCCGACCAGCTCAACGCCGCCTTTCGCGAAGCCGCTCCCCGCTTGGCCGGTCGTGCGCTCACGTCCGCGCTCGAGCAAGCCGGCCTGCGCGCGAGCGAACTCGACGCGCTGCTCATTTGCACCTGCACCGGCTACCTGTGCCCCGGCGTTTCCAGTTATGTGGCCGAGCAACTCGGCCTGCGTCCCAACGCCTTTCTTCAAGATATCGTCGGCCTGGGCTGCGGTGCGGCCGTGCCCACCTTGCGTGCCGTCAACGCCGTGCTGGCTGCCCAACCGGGTGCGACCGTGGCCTGCGTGGCGGTTGAGATCTGCTCGGCGGCCTTCTTCATCGACGACGCCCCCGGAGTACTGATTAGCGCGTGTCTCTTCAGTGATGGCGCGGCGGCAAGTATCTGGAGCGCGAAACCCAAGGCCGGCTCGGCTGCGGTGCGTTGCCACGGTTTTAACACCCTTCATCGCCCCCAGGACCGCGACAAACTCCGCTTCGAGACCCGCGATGGTAAGCTGCGCAACCTCCTGCACAAAAGCGTGCCCGCGCTCGCCGCAGACGCGGTCTCGCACCTGCTCGCCGACGAGCCTTTTGGCACGCCGCCGCCCACCCAAATCATCGCCCATCCCGGCGGCCGTGAGGTGATCAAGGCCATTGAAGGCGTTCTGCCCGCATACCCGCTCGAAGCGACCCGGCGCGTGTTGCGCAACCACGGCAACATGAGCAGCCCCTCGGTGCTCTTTGCGTTGGCCGAGGCGTTGCGTGTTGGCCGACCCGAACCTGAGCGCCACTGGTGGCTGGTCAGCTTCGGTGCGGGCTTCAGTGCCCACGGCTGCCGAATCACTTCCGCGTGAAAGAAGGCGTGACGCCGTCGTGCGTTGTCTATTAGTGCCTTGAGTCTACCGATGAAAACCATCGCCATTCTCAACGGCCCCAATCTCGACCGCCTCGGCAAACGTGAACCCGAGATCTACGGCCACACGACCCTTGCCGACTTGGAGGCGTCCCTGCGCGCCGAGTTCGCGGGCGTGGCCGTCCTCGACTTTTTCCAGTCCAATCACGAGGGCGCACTCATTGACAAAATCGGGGCGCTCGCCGACGCGAAGCTCGACGGTATCGTCATCAACGGCGCCGCCCTCACGCACACCAGCGTGGCCCTGCGTGATGCCCTGGCCGGCGCGCACATTCCCGCTGTGGAAGTGCACATCTCCAATATCTACAAACGCGAAGAGTTTCGGCACACCTCGTTGACTGCGCCGATCGCCTTGGCGGTCATCAGCGGGCTCGGGCTTGAGGGCTATTTCGCCGCCGTGCGGTTTTTGCTGAAACGGTGAGCACCCCGGCCCCCGACGAGTTAAGGTGGTTTGTTTGCCACACCAAGCCGCGCTGCGAAAAGAAACTCGCCGCGTTGCTGGTGGCTGAAAAAATCGAGCACTACCTGCCGACCACGGAGAGTGTTAAAAACTACGGCCCGCGAACCAAGCGCTTCACCAAGCCGCTTTTCCCTGGCTATGTTTTTGCCCAAGTCGTTCTGGAAAACAAAGCCCGCATTTATCAGCAGGACTTGCTCGCCCGGGTGATTCCCGTGGGCAACGAGACTCAGTTTCTGCGCCAAATGGCCGATGTACGCGCGATGGTGGCTTCGGGCTTCGAAATCAGCCTGCGCCCCGTCATGGAGCGCGGAACCCGCGTCAAGGTGGTCAGTGGCCCGTTGTGGGGCCTGGAAGGCGTGGTCGATGACCCTGCGAGCCCCAAGGGCATCATCGTGGCGGTGGACGTTCTCCAGCAGGGCCTGCACGTGTGCATCGCGGCGGATTGCCTCGAAATCGTGGCGTAGTTTTGCCCCTTACGCTTTGAGCGTTCAAGTTTTGGGTCACGGCATCCTTGAGCTCACGCTCAAGTCCACACTCTTGGGGGATAATTTCCTTGTGGCCTTGAGCGTGAGCTCAGGGTGTTTGCCTAAAGCTCTACGTTCACCAGAGAACCGTTTTAGTTAAGCTCAGCGTGAACGAGAGCGATATTACGCTTTGAGCGATTTTTTCGGCGCGCGGGCTACCCTGTTGAACTTCACCCGAAACAGGTCTTCGAGCGTGTCACGGATGTCGGCAGGGATTTGGTTAATCAGATCGTCGAGCGGGGGCAGGTTGCGTTTTTCTGCCGCCGCCTCGGCCAACGCTTCAGCGGCTTCCCGCGCCGCTTTCGAGGATAACGTCTCGCCGCGCTGAGTCGCCTCGGCGCGCATTCCCGACTCGGCAACTTCGTCCGGCCACTTCGGGCCGTCATCGTCGGTTGGCGGCATGGCGGAACCCATGTCGTCGGCTCTGCCGCGCTCTTGCTCGCTCGCTACGGGTGTAACCTCGACTCCGGGGAGCGTGACCTGACCGGCCTCGCCGGCGTCTTCATCCGGTGCGTCGGCTTCGGGTTCCTCGGCGCTGACGATCAACGGCTGGGCCGCCTTGGATACCTCGATTGCGATGACCAGCCGCGACTCCAACCGATCAATCAGGCCTTTTTTTTTTCGCTGTCGCCCGAGGCCGATTCCGCAATCGCGGATTCTTCGGCCAGGGCTGCGAGCTCTTTGATGAGCGAATCGATGGCGCGGGCCCGGCTGGCCTCGACCGCCTTGAGCAGCGTGACCTCAAAATTGATTTTTTCCGCCAGGCCGAGTTTCACGCCGCCCTCGCCCTCGCGCAGGCCATCGAGCAGACGCGTGAGCTGCTCGGTGGTCATCGACACGCCGCCAAGCCGTTCGCTGCGCCCGCCCTTGGCGATGGCGTCGAGCAGGGCGTTGCGCACCAAGGCCTGCATATCGGTGAGCAGCCGCACCAAGTCGCGGCCGCTTTCATCGCACTCGTCGACGAGGGCGATGATCTTTTGGTGGTCGCCCGCCGCAACGGCGCCGGCCAGCGCGTTGATTTTCTCGCCGGAAACCAGGCCGTAAACATCCAGCACGTCGGCTTCGGCGATGTCGGAGCCGCAGAACGAAATCATCTGGTCGAAGATCGACTGGGCATCGCGCATACCGCCGTCGGC
>JBILJE010000272.1:0-4294 GCA_044377395.1 Rariglobus sp.
AAAAGGCGGGCCATTGTGTGGCCCGCCTTTTTTGCGGCTGGGGCGGTTGCCCTCAGCTGACTTTTCGCATGCGCCCGATTGCTTAGAGCGACTGGGCGGCCTGGACCACCGCCTCAGTGGTGATACCGAGCTCTTTGAAGACGGTCGCACCAGGAGCGCTGATACCGAAACGGTCGATACCAATGACTTTACCGTCGAGGCCGACGTACTGGTACCAGAGGCCGGTCACGCCCGCCTCGATGGCAACGCGCTTGCGCACGGCGATCGGCAGCACGCTTTCGCGGTACTCGCAGCTCTGGCGGTTGAAGCGCTCGAAGCAGGGGACCGACACTACGCGCACACCGGCGCCAAGGATCTTGGCGGCGTTGACGGCGTACTGCAGCTCGCTGCCGCTCGCCAACAGGATGTGGGTGAGCTCGGCGGATTCTTTGACCGCAATGTACGCGCCCTTGGCCACGCCTTCACGGCGGGTGGCGACAGGAATGTCGTTGAGCAAGGGAATCGCCTGGCGGCTGAGAGAGAGCAGGGTGGGACCATCGATACGCTCCAGCGCAGCGGCGTAGGCACCGGCGGTTTCCTCGGGATCGCCGGGACGGATCACGTCGAAACCGGGGATCACGCGCAGGCCGGAAACGGTCTCAACAGGCTGGTGAGTCGGGCCGTCTTCACCCACGCCAACGGAGTCGTGGGTGTAGATGTAGATGACGGGGAGCTTGGCCAGCGCGGCAAGGCGCATGGCGGGACGCGAGTAGTCGGCGAACACCAGGAACGTCGCGACCGAGGGGCGGAAGATGCCGTCGTAGGCAACACCGTTGGCGATGGCGGCCATGGCGTGCTCGCGAATGCCGAAGCGGATGTTGCGACCGGCGCGGTTGGTCTCGTCGAAGTCTTTGTCAGCGGCGATGTAGTTGAGCGTGGAGCCGTAGAGGTCGGCGCTGCCACCGATCAGGAGCGGGAGCTGAGCGGCAACCGCCTGAAGGACCTGCTGGCCGGCTGCGCGTGTGGCGAGCTTAGCGTCAGCGGGGAATAGCGGGGTTTTTTCCAGTAATTGGGCGGCCACTGGAGCGGTGCCACGGCTGGAGAGAAGGGCGGCCTTTTCAGGGTTGGCGCTCTTCCACGCCTCGTAGGTTTTGCCCCATTTTTTGTAGGCGCGGATCTGCTTCTTTTTGTGACCAGCAAAGTAGGTGCGGACCTCGTCGCTGACGAAGAAGTGCTGGTCGGCTGGCAGGCCGAGACCGGCGCGGGCGGAATCGGAGAACTTGGCTCCGCCTTCACCGTGGCCCTTGGAGGTGCCGGCGACTTCAGGAATGCCCTTGCCGATGATCGTCTTGGCGATGATGAGCTGGGGCTTGCCGGTGGCCTTCTTGGCCTTGGCGATCGCCTTGGCAATGGCGAGCAGGTCGTGGCCGTCGATGAGTTGCACATCCCAGCCGATGGCCTTGAAGCGCTTCACGTCGTCGCCGCTCTGCGACTTGTTGGCCATGGCGTCGAGGGTGACGTCGTTGGAGTCGTAAATGAGGATTAGGTTGTCGAGCTTCTGGTGGGCGGCGAAGGAGATGGCCTCCAGCGCAACGCCTTCTTGCAAGCAGCCGTCACCGGCGAGGGCGATCACGTGGCTGTCGAAGAGGGTATGTTCGGCTGTGTTGAAACGCGCGGCGGCAGCCTGAATCGACAGGGCGAGGCCGGTGGCGTTGGCGACGCCTTGACCGAGGGGACCGGTGGTGCATTCAACACCGGGGGTCTCGTGGAATTCGGGGTGGCCGGGGGTCTTGCTGTGGAGGGCGCGGAAGTTCTTCACTTCCTCGATGGGAAGATCGTAGCCGGCTAGGTGCAGCCAGCTGTAGATGAACATGGATCCGTGCCCAGCTGAGAGCACGAAGCGGTCACGGTTGAGCCAACGGGGAGCGTCGGGGTTGAAAGACAGCTCGCTACCAAAGAGCACGGCACCGATCTCGGCGGCACCGAGCGGGAGGCCGAGGTGCCCGGAGGAGCACTTGTGCACAGCGTCGATGGCGAGGCCGCGGGCCTGGTTGGCAGCGTTGGATAAAATGAGGGTCTGGAGTGGCATAGGTAGAAAGGTAAACTCAGTGGAAAACGAAAGTTTAGGAGTAAGCGCTTTTTAGCGCGTTGGGGAAGGCCAAAGGGCATGAAAAAAGCGAGTCGGGTAGACTCGCTTGTTTCATAGAAGAACCGAAACCGGTGCTTACTTGGCAGCGACTTCGCGCTTGGCAACCTTGACGGCGACGGCGGCTTTGCCGAGGCGGTCACGCAGGTAGTAAAGGCGGGCGCGCATCGGCTCGGAGATCTGCTCGATCTCGATTTTGTCGATGTTCGGGGAGCTGGTGGGGAACACGCGCTCTACGCCCTCGCCGTAGCTGATACGGCGAACGGTGAAGGTCTCGTGGATGCCGCTGCCCTTGAGGGCGATGACGATGCCAGAGAAAATCTGGATACGCTCTTTGTCACCCTCGCGCACTTTGGTGTGAACGCGGACGCCGTCGCCGACCTTAAAGGGAGGGAGGTCTTTTTTGACCTGGCTGGCGGTAATTTCTCTGATGATCGGGTTGCTCATGACGGTTAATTGGAAAGTTAGTTGAGTAAATCGGGTCGGACTTGTCTGGTTTTCTCGATACGACGAGCGTTTCGCCACTGTTCTATTTTAGCATGGTCGCCAGATAAGAGGACTTCTGGAACGGGCATGCCGCGGAACTCGGCTGGACGTGTGTATTGAGGAAAGTCGAGCAACTTGCCTGTGAAGGATTCGTGCGTCAATGACTTTTCTTCGCCAAGAACTCCGGGGATAAAACGCGCGAGCGCATCGATGACCACAGCAGCCGGAAGAGTGCCATTGGTGAGCACGTAGTCGCCGATGCTAATTTCCTGGTCGATGACCTTTTCGCGAATGCGTTGGTCGATGCCTTCGTAATGGCCACTGAGCAACACGAGGTGCGTTTCCTGAGCCAGCTCGCGGGCGAGTTTTTCCGAGTAGGGCGTGCCGTCGGGCGTCAGATAAATGCGCCGGCACCCCGGCGTCTGCAGTTGCTCGATGGCGGCGAACACCGGCTCAGGCTTCATCACCATGCCGGCACCACCGCCGAAGGGGCGGTCATCGGCATTCTTGTGTTTGCTCGTCGCCCAGTCGCGCACGTCGTGGACCTTCACGGTCAACAGGCCACTTTCGATGCCTTTGCCCAAAATGCTTTCCGCGAGGAATCCTTCGAGCATCCGAGGGAAAAGCGTGAGCACATCGATGTGGAGTGGCATGAGTAAAAGGCGGCAGGCAAAAAAAATCGCCCGAGCCGTGAGGCTGGGCGATTAAAGGTGCTTTCGAGGTCGAAAGCTTAGGCAGCGGTAGCCACCAAGGCCTTGCGGGCGCGCTTGATGAGCGAGTTGGCGGTGTCGGTGGGGGTGGCACCCTTGCTGATCCAGTAGTCGCAACGAGCGACATCGAGCTTGATGATGTCGTTCTTGATGCGGGGGTTGTGGGTGCCGAGGGTTTCGACGGCAGCACCATCGCGACGCGAACGGGCTTCGGCGACGACTACGTGATAGATCGGGTTGTGCGTGGAACCGATGCGGGAGAGACGGATTTTAAGTGCCATGAGAGTATGCTTTCGGACAGGTGCTTGAATTGAAAAGTTGAGGAATCCACCGAACGAGACAATTGATGTCAAGCCGCCATTTCACGCGATAATCGCCGCGCAAAGAAAGACGGACCTTGACCATGCCCGCGCGCGGACCGAACGTGCGACTCTTATGCTCAAAGCAGGCATCGTCGGCCTACCCAACGTAGGCAAGTCCACTCTCTTCAACGCACTCACCCGTTCCCGCAAGGCGGAGGCGGCTAATTATCCGTTCTGCACCATCGATCCCAATGTGGGCATGGTGGTGGTGCCCGATGAACGCGCTTATGTTCTCAAGGCGATCGCCAAGACCAACGTGGTCGTGCCGGCCGCCATTGAGTTCGTCGATATCGCCGGCTTGGTCGCCGGTGCCAGCAAGGGCGAAGGCCTAGGCAATCAGTTCCTCGCCAACATCCGCGAGACCGATGCCATCGTGCACGTCGTTCGCTGTTTCGAGGATGATGACATCCTTCATACCATGGGTTCGGTCGATCCGGTGCGTGATATCGAGGTGATTACCACCGAGCTGGTCCTCGCCGACCTTGACGCCGTCGAGAAACGCATGAACAAGACCCAAAAACTCGCCAAGGCCGGCGACAAGGATGCAGTGGCCGAATTCGCTCTGCTGGAGCGCCTCGTACCCCACCTCAACGAGGGCAAACCTGCCAACG
>JBILJE010000403.1:0-4291 GCA_044377395.1 Rariglobus sp.
GTTTTCGCCTCACCGGCATAAAAAAAGCCCCGTCCATCGACGGGGCTTTTTTGCGTGTAGAACGTAAACGTTCGCGACTTAGACGGCGGTGTCGCCGCGCTCGTCGGTACGGATGCGGACGGCTTCCTCGATGGGGAGCACGAACACTTTGCCGTCACCGATCTTGCCGGTCTTGGCCGCCTTGACGATCGCGTCGATCGCCTTGGTGACGAGGTCGTCGGTGACGACGATCTCGATCTTCACTTTGGGCAAGAAGTCTACGGTGTATTCGGAACCACGGTAGATCTCGGTGTGGCCCTTCTGGCGGCCGAAGCCTTTGACCTCAGTGACGGTCATACCTTCGATACCGATCGCGGAGAGGGCGTCTTTAACTTCCTCCAATTTGAAGGGCTTGATGATGGAGATGATGAGTTTCATGTAAGTTTTTAATTAGTTGGAACTGAAATGGCGTCAATTAGTTCACGTAACCTTCTTCGCCATGTTCGTTGATGTCGAGACCCTGACGCTCAACCTCGGTGGTCGGACGTAGGCCGACGATGGCCTTGACGATGTAGGCGATGACGATGGTGGCGACGATGGACAACACCAGAGTCAGGGCAATGGCCTTGAGCTGTTCGAGCCAGAGGCCGCCGTTGGCGACCAACTCGGCGAGACCGTTCTTCTTGGCGTAAGCGTTGGCATCCGTTAGGTTACCATTGACCGAGGAGGTGGCGAGCACACCAGTGATCAGCGCGCCGATGGTGCCACCGACGGCGTGAACACCGAAGGTGTCGAGGGCGTCGTCGTAGCCGAACACAGCCTTGAGCTTGGTGCAGAAGATATAGGGAACAACAGCGGCGATTACGCCGATGATAACGGCACCGGTGGAGTCAACAAAACCGGCAGCAGGGGTGATGACAACGAGACCGGCGACAACACCCGAGCAGAAACCGAGGATGGAAGCGTGGCCACGGAACACCAACTCGATCATACCCCAGACAAAACCGGCGACAGCGGCGGCGATCATGGTGGTCATGAAGGCGTTGGCGGCGACACCATCAGCAGCGAGGGCGGAACCGGCGTTGAAGCCGAACCAGCCGACGTAGAGCATACCGGTACCGACCATACAGAGAACCATCGAGTGAGGGGTCATCTTTTCCTTACCGAAACCGAGGCGGGGCCCGAGGATGATGCACAACACCAGGGCAGACCAACCGGAGCTCATGTGCACCACAGTGCCACCAGCGAAGTCGATCGCACGGATGACCGCGTCACCGTTCCAAACACCGTTCATAAAGCCCGTTACACCCCAAACCATGTGGGCGAGCGGGAAGTAAACGACCACCATCCAGATGGCGACGAAGAGCATAATGGCGGTGAACTTCATGCGCTCGGCGATAGCGCCGACGATCAGGGCCGGAGTGATGATGGCGAACATCATCTGGAACATCGCGAACACGTTCTGGCTGATCCAGTAGGCGTAATCGGTGTTAGGGGCCGAAGTCACGCCCTTGAGGAAGAAGAACTCGGTGCCGCCGAGAAAAGCACTTTCAAAGCTCTTGCCGAACACCAGCGAGTAACCGAAAGCCCACCACATAATGGTGACCAGACCGGTGATGGCCAAACACTGTGCCAAGACCGAAAGGACGTTCTTCTTGCGGACCAGGCCGCCGTAGAACAGAGCCAGGCCGGGCAAGGTCATGAACAGCACCAAGGCGGCGCAGATCATGATAAAGCCGTTGTGACCTGGACCGGCGACCCCTGCGAGGGCGGCACCGGGATCGGTGTTATTCACATAGGCGGTAAACGCGGCGTCAGCCGGGGCGACGGCTGGCGCAGTCGCGGCAGCGACGGCAGCCTCGGCAGGAGCCGGAGCGGCTTCCTGCGCGAAGGCAGTGAACGATGCGCCAGCCAAGGCTAGCGAACAAAGGATTGATTTGAGTAGGGTCTTCATGAACGGAATGCATCTTAGCAAACCTCAGGCCACCCACATATCAACAATGAATAATTTTCACTAAAATCCGCAATACACTATTTATTATACACTTAAATACACACTATTTCGTGGAATATTTCTCCTGCACCATAAACCCGTGCGCAAAAACACGCATTGGCCCTGTATGCGGGCATGGCCCCAGCGCATCAGTTCCCATGGCGCCCCCCCCCCACGTGGCCTCTCCTCAGCCCCTAAACCCATTTGGGCACAAAAAAACCGGCTCCGTACAGGGACGGAACCGGCCTGGACCAGCCTAGCTGGGCAGAAATGCTCAGACTGCGGTATCGCCGCGCTCGTCGGTGCGAATACGAACGGCTTCCTCGATCGGAAGGACGAACACTTTACCGTCGCCGATTTTTCCAGTCTTGGCGGCCTTAACGATCGCGTCGATCGCTTTGGAGACGAGCTCGTCGGTAACGACGATTTCGATCTTCACCTTGGGCAAGAAGTCCACGGTGTATTCGGAACCACGGTAGATCTCGGTGTGGCCCTTCTGGCGGCCGAAGCCTTTGACCTCGGTAACGGTCATACCTTCGATGCCGATCGCGGAGAGGGCGTCTTTAACTTCCTCAAGCTTGAAGGGCTTGATGATGGAGATAATGAGTTTCATACAAAATTAGACGATGAATTGAAGTGCTAGATTTAACCCAAATGCCCAGCCAATCAGGAGTGATTGGCTAGGCGAAGGATACCAATTGTTTATTTGTGAGCAGGCGTGAAGTCAGGGTAAGCTTCGTTACCGTGCTCGCCGAGATCCAAGCCCTCAGCTTCTTCCTCAGCGCTCACACGGATGCCACCGAAGGTAGCTTTAATGATGTACCACAGCACCAAAGAGGAGGGGAATACGATCGCACCCACGAGGAGTACGCCCTTAAGCTGTACAATGGTCTGGTCAAAGGGACTTAAGCCGGTCGCCAAAGCGGCGACAGACGTGGCGATACCGTTATCGTAGAAGAAGCCAAGGGCTAGCGTGCCAAAGATACCGTTGGCCAAATGGACCGACAGGGCACCCACAGGATCGTCGAGCTTGAGCTTGTCGAAAAAGAACACGCACAAGACGGCGAGCACTCCGCCGATCGTACCAATGATGCAAGCAGACTGAATGGTAACGAAGGCGCAACCAGCGGTCACCGCAACTAAGCCAGCCAAGCAACCATTGAGTGACATCGAGAAGTCAGGCTTTTTCATCATAATCCAGGCGGTCGCCGTGGCCCCGATCGTCCCGAAAACAGCACCCATGTTAGTAGCGACTAAGATGTGCGAGATCGCAGCACCATCCATGGCCGCCATGGTCGAGCCAGGATTAAAGCCGAACCAACCGAGCCAGAGAATCAGCGCACCCAAGGCAGCCGAAGTCATGCTGTGACCAGGAAGCGGCATAGCGCGACCGTCCTTAAACTTACCAATACGCGGCCCCAACACGATGATACCAGCCAAGGCTGCCCAGCCACCCACCGAGTGAACAACCGTGGATCCAGCGAAATCGCGGAAGTTGATCGAGGCAAGGTAGCCACCACCCCAGATCATGTGACCGCCGATAGGATAAATGAAGGCAACCAAAAGAACGCTGAATACGATGAACGCGGTGATCTTAATCCGCTCGGCAACCGCACCGGAGACGATCGTTGCAGCGGTTCCAGCGAACGCCAACTGGAAGAAAAACTTCGCCCAGAGCGGAACCGGAGTCCAGTTAAGCGAGCCGTAATCACCCGCATAAACGGCGGTGGAGAACGGATTCATCGAGGCGTAAGCGGCTCCCAATGCAGGGGAGTTATCAGCTCCGCTCACAAAGAAAAGACCCGAGGTTCCAAAGAAGGCGTTACCATCACCAAACATCAGGCCCCAGCCGATCACGTAGAACGCGACGGTGGAAAGCGCGAAAACGATGAAATTCTTCGAGAGAATATTCACCGTGTTTTTAGAGCGGCAAAGGCCGGACTCAACCAGCGCGAAGCCAGCATTCATGAAGAACACCAACATGGCGGCCACGAGGACCCACACCGTGTCCATGCCGATACGCAGGCTGCTGAGAGCAGCGGGATCGATTACCGGGGCGGCAGCTGCGACGGCAGGTGCTGCGGCTGCAGCTGCGTCCTGTCCATACACCGGGACCAAGGCAGCGAGACCTGCCAGAAGGCAAGTGATTTTAAGAAGCCCTGAAAAGGGCGATACCCATGATTTCATAGTGTTTTTTTTCGAGTTGGTTTGTCGTTCGTGGCCATAAAACCACTTATACCAAATCCCGAATTAGCAGACTGGGTGCCAACTTACGGTCAGGCGTTAATCAGCTTAAAAAATCTCGTATGCATTACGGTA
>JBILJE010000273.1:0-4286 GCA_044377395.1 Rariglobus sp.
CACACGGGAACACGAGATGGAGCTCGGAGCTACCCCAGCGACCCAACCGAATTTTTTACCGCGAAGTCGATCCATAGGCTCGCAAAGGTCGGAGTCGGATAGGAAATTATACTTCGCGAGTCTTTGGTCCGTCTTCGCGGTTAAAGCGGCTTGGTCGTTTGAACCGAGAAAAAGCAATAGAACCACAGATTGCACGGAATCCACAGATTACCAACGAATAAAAGAATCCTAATGCACGCCACTGGGGCAAATTACATTTTAATGCGTAATAGCATGCAAGTTATTAAATTCGTGCAATCTGTGTAATCCGTGGTTAAATTCTAATGCCGGATTTAGGTTGAATTAGGATTTCAGAGAGTTGCCTACGGAATACACGGAATACACGGAAGAATCGGCAGATAGATTATTGCCCACGAAACACACGAAAGGCGGCAGTAGGAAAACGAGTTTTTTAACCGCGAAGTACGCGAAGGGTCACGAAGCTCGATCTGAACGATGGACGCGAATTCCGGAGATTACTTGGCTTTGGCGGCCGCGTAATTCGGGTTCAGGGGATTTATATCCACGCGACGTTGCTGGGGCATAATGATCAAATCCATATCCTCCATCGGAATGGCACCGAGCAAAACTTCGTCACCCATGACAATTGCACCAACAAAGGCCACTCGGTTCTTAAATGATACCTCAATCGGCCCGACATAGGGCACCATCCGCTTAGATCCATCCGCCAGTTCAACTTCTTTTTTAGACTGCTCCTGAAGGCCTAGTTGCAGTCCAACATGTTCGGGTATAATTAAATAAACTGATCCGGTATCTGCTAGGGCTTCGACAGTTAAACCCGCTAGTTCGGAGTTCTTCGGATTCCGCAGTGTTAACATAGGATAGGGTAGTCCCATACGCATAAATTACCTTGCGGTGGAGTGCCGTCAATAGGGTTACTCAATTGAATGAAGGCTATTTTTATTCAATTGGTTTAAACGCGCGCTAAGGGTTTAGGCATGCTCATGCCCACGGTTTGATTTGGATTGTTTAGCAGCGAAGAATCCGAAAGTCAGAGTTTGCCCACAAAATTCACGAAGGAGCACAAACTTGCCCCCAATCCAGTGTTTGGCCCACGGAACACACAGACTACACGGAAGAAACGGCAGCGTGCATTTATTGGGTTTTTGCCCACGAAAATCATGAAATTACACGAAAAGCGGCAGTAGGAAACCTGGTTTTTTAACCGCAATGTCAATCCATAGGTTCGCGAAGCGGGGAATCGGGTGGAGAATTATTATATCGCGTAACTATGTTAATTCAGGGATCCGCATTTTTAACCACAAAAAACGCAAAATGTCGCGAAAGTGCGAGCATGAGAATTGAGGCGGTTCGTTTTTGCGTGATTTCGCGACTTTTGCGGTTAACCGGTTTAGTGGTTTTGCTCATGTTGGATGGGTTTCGTCGCATCAAGCCTTATAGGCCTTGGTTTTATTTTCGTTGATTTTCGAACTCGGCCCAGCGGCCGATTAGGGCGGCGGACGCGCACCATAATAGTAAAATCGCTGGGTTGTGAAACTGGAAGTCCATCCAGGCGTGCGCTGCGGTGATCACCAGCGCCAATACCATAAATATCAGGTGCGGGCGTAGGTGGGCTTTTTGTTTGCGCAAGTGGCGTATCGCGGCGCCCACCATGGCCAACAGTATTGCGACACCAATCAGGCCGAGTTCCGCGAGGACTTGTACGTAGTCGTTGTGCGCAAACTCCCAGCGCATCTTTAGCTTGGGATTCCAGTTTACATTATAAATATCTGGGTAGTGCCGTTGATAAACGGGGAAATAGTGGCGGAAACTGCCCGCGCCCCAGCCGGTCACTATATTATCTTTGGCCATTTCGAGGGTCGCCGTGCGCGCTAACACGCGCGTGGCCACGGAGCTGTCGGTCTTGCCGTCTTGGATGAGCTTGCCCAGTCGGTTGAAGGATTGGTCGGTGTTGAGGAAATACGCACCGAGGCCGATAAATAGGGAAAAGCCCACGCAGAGGAGGGCGGTTACCCAGGGGCTGCGGCCTTCGCCTTCGGTCAGCGTGCACCGGATGATAAAGCCGATGAAGGCTATGAGCATGAAGACGAGCATCAACAGGGTGCCGGCTCGCGAGAAGCTGAGCAGGACCCCGAGGCCGAGTACAACCGATCCAAAGGCAAACACCGGTGCTGGGCTGGCGCGTTCAAGGCGGCGTTCAGCCCTCGCAAAGTGCCAATACAACAGGCCCACGGTGAGCATCAGAACCAAGTTAAAATAAGCGCCGGCGTGGTTTTTGTAGATGATGGTGGCGAAGAAATTACCTGCAGTGTTGGCGTCTTTGAGCCCCCACAGGATATACTTGGCGTGGGTTACCCGTTGCAGGATGCCGATGACCGCCAGCAGGACGCCGTTGGCGATGATAATGGTAAACAGGCGCTGCACGGCGGCGCGGCGGGTTACGCCTACCCACAGCGCACAGGTCAGCAACCACGCCGCGCCGTAAACAAGGAGTACGCGCCACGGGTTCATGTCTTCGAAAGGCGTCTCCATGCCGGTGGGCAGCCAGGCGATGTGATCGACGCTTTGTAACCACCAGGACGTGCCGTCGCGCATGTAGGTCCATGCCGGGTTGAGCGCTTGGATAAGGATGTAGCCGAGGAGCAGCAGCCCGAGCCAAAAGAGGGGGAAGCGCACCAGCTTGGGCCACATGATTAGCTTGAAGTCACCTTGGGGTGCGAGTTCGTCGCGGTAATGGCGGTTGGGAATCGCGACGACGAATGCCAGTGCAGCCAGCCCTAGGCTGATGAACTGGCTCCAAACGTGCATCGTGCCGAGCGCCCAGGGCATAAAACAGAGCAGGCTGCCGGCGATGATAATCAGTGCGTTTTCCAGCGGGTGGAGTGCTGCAGTGGCGCGCATATCGCCGCGGAACGAGCGCAGGGCGGCGGCTTGATGCCGTGTTTGGGGCGGGTGTGAGGAACGGGGGAGCGACACGACTGCGGGCGTTTTTGGGATTAGTAGGCTTTGACGTATTCGATGCCGTTGGCGTCGCTGAAAACGAGGCGAGCCCCCTCGATCTTGACGAGGCGCACCTTGAGGCTGCGATCCACCACGTCGTTGATGCGGAAAACTTGGCCGTTGAGCACCACTTTGGGGTCGGTTGGCGTCAGGCGGACCACGGAGATGCGCAGGGCGTCAACTAAATCACTGATCGTGGGGTTGGCGACGGGCGCGGCGGGTACCGGTGATGGGGTGGGGCGGGGCGGCGTGTCGAATGGCGCAGGGGCAAAACCAGTCGGGGCGGCACCAGGGATGGGCGGCAGTGAAACGGTAGCAATTTGACGGTTGGGTGGGGCGGCGTTTGGTGTGTTCGGTGCGGCTTGAGTAACACCCGATTCTGGGGCTTTTACAACAGTCGTGGAAGCGAGGGGCTTGGCTACGACTGCTGCGGGCGTCGTTGCAGGGGCGGAAAAATAGAAAAAACTTACTACGCCGACGGCCAAAAGGCCGAACACGCCGCCGCCGATCAGGCCGATGAGGGTGCGCGCAGAAAGGGGTGGCGGGCGCTTGGCGATACGCACCTGCGGTTGGGCGCCGGTGGTGGCGGAGGGCGACGTGGGCGAGGGGGCCGCAGTCAATTCCACCGTGCGCTGGTTTTGAGCCTTTTTTAGGGCTTCATTGATTAGGCTCATGGCTGGGAGGTGGGCGCAGGGCGGGAAGGGGCGTGGTGGTGCAGAATGGGCGGGGCGGTGGTGGGCAGGCAACTTAACTTGTGCGCTGTTACGAGCCGGGGGGGATCAGGAGGAAGCGAAAACACCCGTTTTGCATGGCTTTTTGAGCGTAATCGGGCACGGACGACACGGAGGTCGTCCCTCCGGGGGCGGAAACGGGAGTGGGGGAGGGCCCACCTCCGTGTGGGCTGGCTTCAGGTCTTTGTATGGTTATCCCATTCTGGACCCTATTCGGTATATGGGCATCATCCGTGACTCTGATCATTCTTGCGCAGTGGGGGCTCATTGCGTGAGGCGGCGCACGTCTTTCTGGGCGCGGCGAACGTCCCACCAGTTGACCTCGTCGGAGTCGCGGATGAAGGCGGCGAGGATAGCTTTGTCGCAGAGGTTGTTAATAATGCGTGGAATGCCGCGACTGTGGTGGTGGACGGATTTGAGCGCGCGGCGGGTGAAGGCGGGCCGGCCCATGCCGCCTGCGAGGGTGATGCGGTGCTGCACATAGTGCTCCACATCGCCGAGGGTCAGCGGGTTCAGTTCGTAGTGAATGAGGAT
>JBILJE010000274.1:0-4279 GCA_044377395.1 Rariglobus sp.
GTCGCCCATGTCGGCCGCGGGCGTGCCGCTGCGGATGGAATACTTGAAAATGTACGCCATGTCGTAGTTGCACGCCTCGAAAAGCTCCCGGGTTTGCTCAAACTCTTCGTCGGTCTCACCGGGGAAACCCACGATGATGTCGGTCGAGAAATACATGTCGGGGCGCACCGCGCGCAACGACTCGACGATCTCGCGGTAACGCTCACGCGAATACGGGCGGTTCATCGCCTTCAAGATGCGATCGCTGCCGCTTTGCATCGGCAGGTGCACGTATTCGCATAGTTTTTCGAGGCGACCGTAAGCCTGGACGAGGTCGTCCTTGAAGCCGCGCGGGTGCGGCGAGGTGAAGCGGATACGCTCAATGCCGTCGATCGCGTTGACGCGCTCCAATAACTGCACGAACGGCGAAATACCGTCGGTATGGGTGTAATCGCGGCGTCCGTAGCTGGTGACGATTTGGCCGAGCAGGGTCACTTCCTTGACCCCGCGCGCGGCTAGGCTGCGGCATTCGGCCACGATGTCGTCCATGGGGCGCGAGCGCTCGTCGCCACGGGTTTTGGGGACGATACAGAAGGCGCAATCCATGTTGCAGCCCTGCTGGATCGAAACGAAGGCGTTGACCTGGGGTGCGAGCAGTTCGCCGTCTGTGCCGAGGGCGCCGGCTTCGGGTGCGAGGTGGTCTTTAATGGTGTTCTGCGAGCCGGCCTCCTCGGCGATGTCCACGATGGTTTCGCCAATGGGCAGGCCGGCGTCTCGGGCGGCACGCAAGTTGTCGAGGTAGTCGGGAACTTGGTGGAATTTTTGGGTGCCGACGATCAGGTCGACGTCGGGCAACTGGTCGAGCAGGGCGGCACCGCGGTTTTGCGCCATGCAGCCGAGGATCCCGAGCACGAAATCGGGGTCTTTTTTCTTTCGGTGGGCGACGAAGCCGGCCTTGCCGATGGCTTTTTGCTCGGCGGCGTCGCGCACCGAGCAGGTGTTCAGCAGGAGGATGTCGCAGTCGTCTTCGGAGGTGACGATGCGGTAGCCCCGGGAGCGCAGCATCGCGGCGACCGCCTCGCTGTCGCGCTCGTTCATTTGACAGCCGTAGGTTTTAATGTGGACCCGATTCATCGTGCAGAAGGTTTGGGATTAAGCGCCCTGCTTGGAGGGTCAAACGGTAAAGCGCCCCGAGGAAATCTCGGTGCCGTTACCAGCCGTCGATTTAGCTGTCTGCAAAAGTATGCGCTCCCGGGTACTTCTTTTACCCTTGGTAGGCCTCGCGGCCGCCTGCGCGCTTGCATCCACCTTTACGCCAATGACGGGAGTGGGGGCGCGGGGGGGGGCGATTTCTGAGCTCAGCCCGGCCGCGCTGCAAGCGGGTGGGGGTGAGCGGGTTAACTTCGCCGTTGGCCCGGCCGCCGAAATGGCGCCGCCGCACTCCAGGCGCATGGTTGAGATCGTGTTTATCCGACCGCCACCTCCACGCGCCCCCGACCCAGGCATTCGGCCCTCGGATGTCGATATTCCGCTTTATCGGGCTTGGCTTGCGCTGTTGCTCGACAGCCCGAGGCCGCGCCGAGCCCAGACCTATTTGAGTGATCTCAAGCAAATATTTGCTGAGGAGGGAGTACCTGAGGAACTCGTATGGCTGGCTGAGGCTGAGTCGAGTTTTGATCCACGGGCTTTGAATGCGAGCGGTGCGCGCGGGTTGTTCCAACTCATGCCCTACACCGCACGCGAGCGCGGGCTTCGGCTGCAGCCAAAAGACGAACGCGACGATCCCTGGAAAAATGCCCGCGCCGCGGCGGTGCATTTGCGCCACCTTTTCGGTAAATTCGACTCCTGGCCTCTCGCCTTGGCCGCTTACAACGCCGGCGAGGGTTGCGTGCGCCGCAGCCTCAAGGCGGCCGACGCCCAAACCTATGGCGAAATCGCCGAAGCGCTGCCGCTCGAAACACGGGTTTATGTGGCCAAAACACTGGCGCTTCTGGTGGTGCGTGAGGCGCTTGATGCACAACAACTTGATGCGCTACTAGGGCGTTAGCCCTTTGTTTTTCGACTGTTTGAGCGACACCCCGTCCTCGTTGCGGGGTGTCGCTGGAAGCGTCGAGGGTGCCGAGTCTTTTGGGGTTAACGCCGGGCGCTGATGGACTTGGGGGTGTAGAAAATCCGGCGGAAGTCGAAGTCGGTCTGGATGCGGGTGTTTACCCCGAAACTGCTGCCGTGGTCGCTCACGCCGGCGCTCAGGCCTACGCCGAGAACCCAGCGGTTGCGGCTGTTGAAAGTCAGATTGGGCGGCAGGGTCCACGCCATGCCGGGGCGCACGTTGATGTTGTAGGTGTCACTGGTGTCCAGGCCTGCGGAGCTGCGGAAGGTGACTTCCAAGGAGTATTTGATCGGGCCGCGTTTCCAGGTGAGGCCGGGGGTGACGAACCACGTGTCGGCCCCGTAGTGCTGGTCGGTGTTGGTGCGGGGCAGGGCGCGGGAGTTGAGGTCCAGGCCAAAGCTAACAAAGCCGGTGACCGAGGGGTGGCGCTTGAACACGTGCTCCATCGTCATGAAGGGCGAGATGTGGCGCAGCCCGTCAGTGAGCTCCTCGGGGGCGTGGTCGATGGGCACACTGTATTTGATGCCGGCGGCGGTGTCCCAGAACGGTTCAAGGAAGTCGTTGAACCTGTATTTGGCGCCGAAGCTGACCTGGGAGATGCCGTTGGTGCTCAGGACCGAGCGATTTTTGAGGCCGTGGGCGATGTAGGAATCGATGTCGGAGGACAGCTCCCATTGAGTCGAGAGGCCGTAACGCAGGCCCCAGACCAGGCGCAGGTGGTCGCGGCTCTGCAGATCACCAAAACGGGGGCGGAGGGTAACGCGTAGATCGGCTGGAAGCGTCATGCGCGGCAGTTCGCTGTTAAAGATACCAGGGAGCGGGGCGAAGTCGTTGCCCGCGGATTTGTTTTTTGCGGTTGGGGTGGTCTCGCCCATTGCTTTGGCGAGTATGAGAGCCTCCATCACCAGCCAGCACGCTAAGCGCGAGGTGGAATTCATGGGGTTTATAGGGTTGATAAGGAAACTGACAGAATGGGCCCCAAGTGCAACCCCCCGGGGCCCATTTTACCGTACGCTTACAGTTCAATTAAGCCCTGTAATATCGGAACCCGCTTGTTGCTATTGGATAAAGCTGGCTACGCCGATTTTTGTAATCGGTGCGCCCGCTGTGGTGGAAGTAGCGCAGACTTCCAGTCTGCAGAAATAGGGGGCTTTTGGATTAAGCTCTGAGGTAGCGCGGTGCTTTAGCCCGCAGGTTTGGACCGGGTTTCCTTCCTGCAATTACCTAAAGCACCGCGCTACTTTCGATGCGGGCAGACTGGAAGTCTGCGCTACTTTTTCGGCCCCCAGCCCAAAACCAGCTCAGTCCAGGTCAACGCCTTCGACAATCAGACGCAGGCTGTCCAGCCGCAGCCGCGCTTGCTCGATTGCGGTGCGCACTTGCAGTACCTGCTTCTTCGCCAGCTCGAGTTCTTCTGGCCTCACGTTGTCGTTTAACTTCCCCAACTCGACCAGCCGTTGCAGATCAGCGGTGAGCGTGGCGGCGGCCTGCTCTCTCGCCGTTTTTTTGATCGTCAAGGTGCGCGCCGTCGCCCGCTCGGTGGCCGCCGTAACCAGGTTTTTTAACAGCGTCCCGTTGAAGCCGGGCCGCTCCAGGAAACTCGCCAGCGGGGCGTCTTCCACGTCGGCGTTGAGCCGTGAATACAACACATCGTCAGTCAGGTCGCCGCCGTGGATGTCCACCAACACCCGCACCGGGGTCGGTGCGAGGAACTGGTCCACGTGCCAGCGGGCGTCGGCCACCGTTTCCAAAACGAAAACCGCTTCAAGCAGCAGGTTGGGCTTGTCGGCTTCGAGCACGCAAAACGCAGTGGTGCCGGCGGGCGAATCCACCAGCAGGTCGATCGTGTCTTGCACCAGCGGGTGGTCGGCCGAGAGGAAACGAATGTCTTCGCGGGCAATGGCGCGCTTGCGCTGGTAGGTCGCCAGAATGCCGTCGCGCGGGATCGACGGGAATCCTTCCACGTAGGCGCGGTCGGCGTTGAGGTTAAAGTCGCCGTCTTCGTGCTCCTTGATTTCGACCCCGAAGTGTTCGAGCAGGTCGGTGAGGATTTTTTTCAGCAGCGGATCGGCGTCGGCGGCACGCACGCGCTCGATCACGGCTTTGGCCACCTCGCCGTTGAAGGAGTTTAACTCCAAGAGGCGGTCCCGGCCCTGCTTGAGCTTGAGCTGAAGGGCGTCGCGGAAAACT
>JBILJE010000276.1:0-4239 GCA_044377395.1 Rariglobus sp.
CCTCGCTTAACCACGAATGGCTTACTGATTGGGTTTATTGGCCGGTGATGAACCCCGCGTTCACCCATTCGGCCTGATCGCCGGTGCTGCCGTCGCCGGCGTCGGTCACCACCAGCCGTAGTTCCTTGTAGCGGCTGCCCAATTCCACGTTGAACGCCCAGATGCGCAACGACCGGTCCGAGAGCACGGGCGACTCGGCCAGCAAGACGGGTGTTTCGCCCATTTCCTTTACGTCGCCATAAACCTGGAACACCACGCTCGAACGGGTGTTTTTCGTCTGAGTATCGTCGATCCCTACTACCGCCACAAAGCGGCTAGAGTTGGCCGGAATCGCATAAACTGAAAGAGCGGTGGCGTGAGCGCCGATCCCCTTTTCGTAGGTCTTGCCGGCAAGGCTGAGGGGTTTACCGCTGATGGACTTGTTGGCAGTCGGCTTGCCATTGCCGTTGCGGACCTGCAGGGATGTAAGGTCGCTGAGGTGAATCGTCGGCAGGGGCGGCAACGGCGGGCATTCGGGCACTTGGGGCGTGATCTCCACCGTCGCAGGTGCCGAAGCAGTGCCGTCCCAACCGAGCGCGATCACGCGGTAGTGGTAGCGCTTGCCGTTTTTGACAGAGGAGTCGGTGAAGCGATTTCCCGACGGGAGGAAAACCGCGCCGTCATCGCGTTCGACCCGATAGGCATCCGACTTAAGGTCGGTCCAAACGAGGCTGACTCCACGATTATCAAAATCCGCCTTCAGCTCCGTGACTGGTGCGGGGGGCGCCAGCTCCACCTTCGCCGGTTCAAAGTGAACCGCCCAGGTCACGTCGCGACTGGTCGCGCTGGTGAGGGCAATGCGCAGTTTGGGGCCGTCCTGAAGGTAGCTCGCTTGGACGCCGGCCGCCGTGTCGGCTGGCGAAACGGTCACGCCGCTGGCGCGCCAGGATTTGGCACCCACCGGCAGGACCACGCGCAGTTCGTAGCGGTCGTTTTCCACCACCTTGCTCACTCCGGAGAGTGCCGACGTGGCTCCGTCCCAGCGCTCGGAGGTGACATCCACCATACCCTGGGTCACGTGCCGGGATGTGCTGATCAGTTGCGGTACCGCCGATGCCGGACGCAGCGCGAGGATACGAGAGGAATTTTCGTTGAGGGCAGTCGTGATCGTGTCGCGGAAGGGCGGCACGAATTTGTCCGCCCAGAAATCAAATCCGACATACTCTTGGGCCGGGGGTAGACCGATGCGGTCGGTTTTGAGCGAGAGGAGATCGGTCGTTTTACCCCAGTTGTAGAGCGCAACGACATCGCGGCGGACAGCCTGGCGGGTGTCGGTGAGTAGCCAGACCTTGGCGACGTCACTTTCAAATACATCGACCGGGCGAGCGGGCAAGCCGTGGGCGGGAATGCAGCGCTTGATGATATCGAGACGCTCCGCCGGGGTTTCCGGCATCCAGTCGCTGGTGTAGAAAAGTTGGCCAGAAATGGCGGTGAACGCGGCGTTCAGCCGGGCGCGGTCGATGGCCATGCTTTTGCGCACGAACACGCAGTCGGGGTCGTTCCACCACACCCGGCCGTTGAGAAACCACAGACGCGAGGCATGGGGCGAGCCGATGTCGCCACCAGTATCCGGCCCCACCCGCATCGCATCAAGCAGGCCGAAGCTACCGCCGAAAGAACGCATGTTTTGGGGAGCGCAGCAGCCCAACAGGAACACCTCCGGGCCGGCTGCTTCACGCACGAGCTTGGTGCCGTCGCGCAGGGCCTCGATGTTGGTTTTGTCGGGGTTGAAAAACTCGGCGTCACCGATGCCGTCCTCCTTATAGCCATCGTTGACATAGATCTGCTTGGTGGCGCTGCCAGTCCAGAAGCCGTCCATTTTAAACAGCCGGTAACCCCAGTCATGCGAAATGCGCTTCACGATGTCGTAGAGGTGCTGCTGCGCGGCTGGATTGGTCATATCCAAGCACGTGCCGCCCCAAGCGGTATCGTAGGGGTTGCCCTCGTCGTTTTTGACGAACCAGTCCTGATGGTCCTTAAAATACGGGTGCTTGAAGTTGGAAATGTTGTCGGCGGCCAGTTTCATGCCGCTGGGGTACGGCCCTTTGGGGTTGTGAGTGGTGAAGTTTTTCTTTGGTCCGTTGGTTTTGATCCCCTCCTGCCAAAAGTCGTCGATCTGTATAAACTCGAAGCCGAAGGGTTTCAGCTCTTTGGCGGCGACCGCCGAAAGCTGGGGCAGGTGCACTTCGTCGCAGGCCCCGGAGTGTTTTTCCATATACCAGGTGCAGAACCCGGCTTTCTGGGCCGGCAATTTAACCGCATACACCTGGGCAATGGCATCGGCATACGCTTCCATCCCCAACCGCGCATCATCGAACCAACCAAGCGCAAAGGTTTCGGTGGCGGCATCCGCACCGGCTTTGATGCGCAAACGCCCGTAGTCGATCTGCGCCTGCATGCGGACCGCGCCGTCCTTGACCGGCGAAAAAACCACCCCGCTGCCCCGATCATGGCTAATCCAGCCGCCGACAACGCCACTGCGCGTGGCTGGATCGGCGATGGTCAAAAACGCATAACTGCCGGGGTTCTTGTCCGGGGCGAGCAAGCCGCCGGTGCCCAGCGTCCGGACGGTCGATAACGGGGCGCCGGTCTCCACGCCGACGGAAACAGTCCGGACTTTGTTGTGCACCACCGGTTCACTGGACGCGTTGTGCAAGCTGCCCCGGAAAAGCACGAAGGGCAGACTCGGACAGAGCAGGATCGTGTCACGGTTGCCGTCCGGGCGGACGACCTCAATCGACTGTCCCACGCCGAAAATCGGGTCGGTGACGGGTTTGACGGCCGCTTGGCCACCGGTGTTTTCAAACTGCCCTTTTTGGGCGAAGGAGCGCCCGGTGGTCTTGTGCAAAATGGAGAATTCCGCTGCGGCGGAATCGTATATGACGGTGTAACGCGCGTTTTCGATCTTGAGCTTTTCGTTCGCTCGCAAAGCCGGAGCCAGGAGTAACGCGGAGAGCAGGACTGACATAATTTTTTTATTCATGGTGAAAGGGGGGGGCAATGGCCCTCGGTTAAGCCCGCAACAGATCGTAAAACCTGATTTTAGGGGCCAATTTAATGGTCGTGAACCCCATGTACGAAATACGCTGCATTGGCCGACTTTTTAATTGCCGCGGGGGTGCGAATGCTAAACGAGCAAGTGGCGAAGAGACTAATGCGCCACGGGCGCGGCGGACGGCATCGGTAGGTCCGCGATTGTTAGGAGGCTGATATTGTTAAACTCGGGAGTCATCGGGTAGGCTAACATCAAAAGCCGGAGGTCACTGGGTTTGGGCAGGCCTGTTTTGACTGCCACTGGACGCCCATCCTCGTTACGCTTGGCGAGGTTTTTTATCGGCATGTAATCAATCGCGTTATGGACATCCAAATCGACCGAATGCTGGGGGGCGATGGTGGCGTGGCTGCCCGCCAAGTTCACCTCCAGGTCCCCAGGACATAAATTATAAAAACGCACATGCTTATCCGCTATATCACCACCCCAAAATTCGATCGGGGTAAACTGATAGGGGAAGGGCGCCAAAGCGGGATTATAGCTTACTAAAAAAAATACTCCCTTCCAAGTGGGAGGGAAAGTCTGGCTCGTCAAAGTCTTGCGCACCTCATTTTTACCTTTTTTGACCTTTTGAAAAAGCGTCACCGGCTGCGGCCCGCGGTATTCAATAATAGGGGATAGCCCACCAGGACCGAGCACGAGGTCATGGATACCCGTACCGCTGTCCAGTGACACCCTCAGGTCGGGTTCGGGTTGGCCATTGGGCAGTTGGGCTGTGCTGATATAAACAAAGCGCACCATCAGTGGAGGCTGAGCTTTAGCTGGTTTTGGAGTTTGCGCCTGCACCCGCGTGCCGACGAACGGGCAGGCCGCTATTAAGAGAATAATCCCGAGTAGATGAGTCATGGCGTTCATTATATAGATACTGGCTTAAGCCGGTTTTTCGGGCGTTATCGATTGGATTATAATTCAAGACGAAGTTTAGGGTTTTTAGCGATTCCGGTGTTCGCAGTCGCGATTAGAGCCCATTTTTCATCAGGACTTATTCACCGCGCCCCCGGGGCGGCCATTGGAGGCGGGGGCATCGGCACGTCGCCTATAGTCAATGTATTTATCCCCTCGGAGTTTCGTGAGTTTTGATAGGCCAGCATAATCATGCGCGAGTGGCTCGGTTTGGGCAGGCCGGTTTTAACCACGAGTTTCCAGCC
>JBILJE010000277.1:0-4238 GCA_044377395.1 Rariglobus sp.
GTCGCTTCATGCGATTTCCAAAACGCCTATCGCTGAGCTATTTACCAAATCACATGCGAAAAAACCGGACCTTCGCTGTGCGAGCCATTGATAATCAACAACTTTAAGTGGGACAGCACTGAGGTGGGCCCTCCCTCGATCCCGCTTACGATCCCCGTGTGACGCCCCCCGGAGGGACGACCTCCGTGTCGTCCGCCCCCCCACCTGAATCGGCAGACGTAGCCGACGTCCACTCTGGCAAGAATCAACGTCCCCCGGCATCGGGGCAAACTTGAGAAAGGGCAGCCTGCTCCGGCACGGGTGAGACCGGCTGGCATATAAACTGCAAGCGGTCTTGTGCTGCCCCCCTCCCGCCGCCTAAATCCATCGCATGCGTTTTCCTGCCCTCCTTCTCGCTCTCACCCTCGGTTGCGCCTCGGTTTCGGCCAGCGGCGTTCAAGTCGTTCGGATCCTGCCCGAATACATGCCCGCCGATTCATTCGTCCGGATTTCCGAGTACTTCAGCGGCAAGGAAAACACCCGCGGGGCCACCATACTGCGCACCCAACCCAAATCGCGCGATGGCTTTTATTTTAACCTGCGCACCCAGACCGCCGCCCCCATCGAATTGGTGTGGGTGATACTGGAAATTATCACGCCGGCCTCCGCAGAAACACGGACTGAGAGTTTCGCTGTTTCTCTACCTAAAGGAAGCCACCTCATTCGCTTAGGTTTGACAGGGAAAGACTGGCCGAATGCCAAAGATCGCCCCGCAGCATGGAAAATTCGCATCCTTGGGGTAAACGGCGCGGAACTTGCAACAGAGCAAAGCTACCTTTGGTCCAAACCCGACTCACCCACTCCTGTTAAACCCGCTGATTCCTCCTCCGTAAAGGTGGAGTGACGCCCCCCCTACCGCCCAATTCACATGGCTGATCTTTTCGCTCAATACGAACACGGTAAATTTTACGACGAGATGTTTGCCTGCCCCGGGCAAACCCACCCGCACTACCGACGTTTGCAGGAAAGATTCGGCCAAATGGCGAATATGGCGGAGCTGATGGATCGCCAGCGTACCGCCGACCAAACATTCATCGACCGCGGCGTCACCTTCACGGTTTATTCCGACAACGCCGGCACGGAGAAAATTTTTCCCTTCGACCTGCTCCCGCGCATCATACCCGCCCACGAATGGGCCCACCTAGAGCGCGGCCTGATCCAGCGCATGCAGGCGCTCAACCTTTTCCTCGCCGACATCTACGGCGCGCAGCGCATCCTCACTGAGGGCATCATGCCGCGCGAGATGATCGAGACATCGAAAAATTTCCGCAAGGAACTGGTTGGCTGCAAAATCGCCCGTGACCTCTACGTCCACATTAACGGCTCGGACATGATCCGTGACGAGGCCGGTTTGTACTCGGTTCTTGAGGACAACCTGCGCACGCCCTCGGGCGTGAGCTATGTGCTCGAAAACCGCCAAGTGATGAAGCGGGTGTTCCCCAATCTGCTGCGCGACTACCGCGTGCGCCCGGTGGAAAACTACACCAACGACCTGCTCAACCTACTCGTCTACCTGGCCCCCGAGCACGTGCCCGAGCCCACGGTGGTGTTGCTCACCCCCGGCGTATTTAACTCCGCCTATTTCGAGCACAGCTTCCTCGCCCGTCAGATGGGCATCGAGATCGTCGAAGGCAATGACCTGGTGGTGGTAGACGACAAGGTTTACATGCGCCGCACCCACGGGCTCTCGCCGGTGCACGTCATTTACCGCCGCATCGACGACGATTTCCTCGACCCCACCGTATTCCGCAAGGACTCGCTGCTCGGCGTGCCGGGGTTGTTCGAAGCCTATCGCAAGGGCAACGTCGCTCTCTGTAACCCCATCGGCACCGGTGTGGCGGACGACAAGGCCGTGTATTACTACGTGCCTAAGATGATCAAATTTTATCTCGGCGAGGACCCCATCCTGCCGAACATCGAGACATTTCTCTCCGGCAATGAAAAGGAGCTCGGCTACATTCTCGCCAATTTGCCCAAGCTTGTGGTCAAGAGCGTCAACGAAGCCGGCGGTTACGGCATGTTGGTCGGCCCGCACAGCACGCAGACGCAAATCGAAGATTTTAGGGCCAAAATCATCGCCCACCCGCGCAACTTCATCGCGCAGCCGACCATTGGATTATCCCGCTGCCCCAGTGTGTGTGAAGGCGGCACCATCGAAGGCCGGCACATCGATTTCCGCCCTTACATCCTTAACGGCGAAACGATCAAGATCATGCCCGGCGGCCTCACCCGCGTGGCGCTGCGCAAAGGCAGCCTGGTGGTTAATTCATCCCAAGGTGGCGGCTCGAAAGATACGTGGGTACTCAGCGACGATCACACCACCACGCCCGTGCCCGCTCCGGAAAAAATCATCGTGTAGGCAATACCCGGAGCTACACGAAATGACCAAGGACCAATGTCCAATGCCCAAGGGCCAATGACCAATGCCCAAGGACCAATGTTCAATGACCAAGGACCAATGATTTACCCATGAAGGCGAATCCAGCACTCACCACTTCTTTTGACTTGGAAGAACGTACAGCTGCCTTCGGCGAAAAAGTCATCGAATTTTGCCGGTTGATCCCCCTTGGCCCCATTGCTTCGCCGCTGATCACTCAATTCGTGAAGTCGGGCACCAGTATGGGTGCTAATTACTGCGAAGCCGATGAGGCGGAGTCCAAACCCGACTTCCGCCACAAAATCGCGATCTGCCGCAAAGAAGCCAAAGAAACCAAATACTGGTGTCGCATGATGGCGACCGCCTGCCCGACTCAAACCGAAAGCCTGCGTGGCATTTGGCAAGAAGCCCACGAGCTTCACCTCATTTTCTGTAAGATAATTCGCACCACCGACGCCAACCTACAAAGCGAACGGTTACTTAAAAAACGCCTTTAACCACCCGACCTCCGCTTAATTGCTCATTGGCCATTGGCCCTTGGCCCTTGGTCCTTGGCCCTTGGTCATTGGTCATTGGTCATTGGACATTGGTCATTGGTCATTGGTCATTCCACCACGCTACCGCCCCCCTCTCCCACCATGCTTTCCCGCGTTGCAAATCTCGTTTATTGGATGGCCCGCTACCTCGAGCGCGCCGAAAACACTGCTCGCATCGTTGATGTGAACGCCCAGCTCGTGCTCGACCTCCAGTCGCGCCAGGCTGCCGATGACCCCAAATCCTGGGAGCCCTTGGTCTACGTCACCGGCGATGAGGACAAGTTCTTTGAGCTCTACGGTGAAGCCGTGACCGAACGTGCCGTCATCGAGTTCATGCTCTTCGACAAGCGCAATCCCAGCTCATTGATCTCCTGCATCGCCTTTGCCCGCGAAAACGCGCGCTGCATCCGCGATCAGCTTTCCGGCGACGTCTGGGAGACGCTCAACACCTTTTACCTAAAACTCAAAAGCGACGACTTCGGTCGTTACGCTCAACTGGGCTCCGCTGAGTACCTGAATCGGGTAAAAACTCAGATCCAACTCCTCTTCGGCGTGGCCGACTCGATGATCCCCCGCACCAACCTGTGGTGGTTCTTCCAACTCGGCCGGCACCTAGAACGCGCCGACAACACCTCGCGCATCCTCGATGTTAAATACTACATGCTGCTGCCCGACGTGCACACGGTAGGCTCCGCCCTCGACATGGTTCAGTGGGCCTCGGTGCTGCGCTCGTGCTCCGCCTTTGAGGCCTTCCGCCGCTCCCGCCGTGGCCAGCTCAACTTGGAACGCGTAGTCGACTATCTGCTACGTGATGCGGTTTTCCCTCGCAGCATCTTGTTCTCCATCGCCGAAGCCGAGCAAGCCCTCGCCCAGATCACCGCGGAAGGCAGCCAACTGGACGACTCACCGCCCTCCCGACTGCTGCGTTCGCTACGTGTCGAACTTGAACAAATCGATGTCACCACGGTCATCGCCGACGGCCTGCATGAGTTCCTCGATGACGTGCAAATGAAGATCTCAGAAATCCACGCCTCCATCCAGGAGACCTTTGTCGATTACCCGACCAGCGGCGCCCAGGTAATAGCCTGAGCGCGGCGGCACGGACGACACGGAGGTCGTCCCTCCGGGAGGCGGAACGGGGTCGAGGGAGGGCCCACCTCAGTGCTGTCCCACTTAACGGCATATTGGTATGCGTAAGTGGATATATATTATTGGCTTGCGCGTAAAAAAACCTGCACGCATATGGTGCTAAATTGGGTTTTTCGGTGTCTTATATCGGATGCACC
>JBILJE010000051.1:0-14227 GCA_044377395.1 Rariglobus sp.
GTCTATCGATTGGATGTCCAAGTGCGTCGTCGGCTCGTCCATGAGCAGCAAGTTCGGCGGTTTAACCAAAATGCGGGCCAGCGCCAAACGGGTTTTCTCGCCGCCGGAGAGCACCGAGACCGGCTTGTGCACGTCGTCCTTGCGGAACAGGAAGGCGCCCAAAATGGCGCGGGCCTGCTGCTCGGTGAGCTGGTTTTCGTTGGTACGCAGCTCCATCACGTTTTCGAAAACCGTCGCGTCGGGATTCAAGTTATCGAGACGGTTCTGGGCGAAGTAGCCCGGCACCACGTTGCTGCCCAGTTCGCGGATGCCGCCCTGGATCGGGATGACGCCGGCGAGGATCTTGAGGAGCGTGGACTTGCCGGCGCCGTTGGGCCCGATGAGCACGATGCCCTGGCCGCGTTCGGCGGTGAAGTTGAGGTCCTTGTAAATGACGTGGTCGCCGTAGGCCTGCTGCACGTGCTTGAGGTCGACGACCTTCAGGCCCGAGCGCGGCGGCTGCGGGAACTTGAAGTTCATCTTGCGCAACTCCTCGGTGGGCTCCTCGACGGCGACCTCCTTAAGGCGCTCGATTTGTTTCTCCTTGGACTTGGCGCGGGAGGCCATCGAGGCCTTGGCGCCGAAGCGGTCGACGAACACCTGCAAGTGGGCGATTTCGCGCTGCTGGTTCTTGAAGGCGGCGGCCTGCTGGTGTTTGCGGGCCTCTTTTTCGACCAGGAAGTTGTCGTAGTTACCGTGGTAGTAATGCAGCGAGCCGGCGCGCAGTTCGAGCATGCCGGTGCACAGGGCGTTGAGGAAGGCGCGATCGTGCGAGATCACCACCAGGCCGCCCGGGTAACGCGTCAGGTAATCCTGGAACCAGAGCAGGGCCTCCAGATCGAGATGGTTCGTCGGCTCGTCGAGCAGCAGAAGCGCTGGCTCGGCGACGAGGAGGCGGGCGAGGTGGGCGCGCATGACCCAGCCGCCGGAGAAGGTTTTGGCGAGCTTGTCGGCGTCGTCCGGCTTGAAGCCGAGGCCGTCGAGGATTTTGCGCGCGCGCGGTTCGAGGGTGTAGTCGATGTCGTAGTTGTCATCGGTGGGCTCGAGCTGTTTGCCGCTGGTGGCGATGTGCAGGATGGTCTCGTCGCCGGCGGGCGCGCTTTCCTGCGGCAGGTAACCGAAGTCGGCACCGCGCTCCCACTCGATGGTGCCGGTGTCGGGCTTTTCCTCGCCGAGGATCAGGCCGAACAGGGTGGATTTGCCCGCGCCGTTGGGGCCGATCAGGCCGAGCCGATCGGTGCGCGCGATGAACAGCGAGACGTCGGAAAAGAGTTCGCGGGTGCCGTAGGACTTGGAGACGTCAGCGATCGTAAGCATAAAACCGCACACCCAAACGGCGGGCGCACCATCAGTCAACGCCTCATCCTGATACGGGGTATTCAGCCCATTTCTAGGCCGTGGCGAGCTTGAGCAACTGAGCTGCCGTGACGCGCGCCGAACGCGCTGGCGTGGTGGTTTGCGTGGCGTGTGCCGTCAGGATCGCCCCGTCGATGAGGAAACTAAGTGTCTCGGCCAACGCTGCGGCGTCCTTGGCACCAGCGGCGCCGCAGAGCTCGGTGAGCGCGGCTTTTACCGCGATTTTGTGACGCCAGGCGGTTTGGTGAATCGGGTGCGTGGGCTCAGGGTATTCGCTCACGGCGCGGATAAACACGCAGCCCTTGAAACTTTCGCTGCCAAACCAGCCTTCAAGCCAATCGAAGACGGCAAGCAGCCGCTGTTCGGGATCGGTCCCAGCGGATTCAACCTGCGCCATGAGTGACGTGCGGAACTCCAAATCGCGTTTTTCCAAAATGGCGATGATCAGCTCCTCCTTGGACGCGAAGTGGTTATAGAGCGTCATCTTGGCCACGCCGGCCTCGCCCAAAATCGTGTCGATTCCCACCGCACGCAGTCCGTCGCGATAAAATAACCGCCACGCCGTGGCCATGAGGTGATCGCGTTTCGGGGAACTTTGAGCGGTGGCAGCCATGCGGTTAACCTCATGCGGGCGCCGCCAAGCGCAAGAAAATAGACCAACCTGTCTATCTTGGGCTTGCGCGCAACCATACAGGTCTGTCTAGCTGCGCTCGCCGCAATGGCCGATTTGGCCGTTCACCCCATTTCAAGCACATGACCTCCCGCCCACCACTCCCGCCGTTCACCGAAGAAACCGCCCTCAAAAAAATCAAGGCCGCCGAAGACGCCTGGAACAGCCGCGATCCCGAGCGCGTGTCGCTCGCCTACACGGTGGACACCGAGTGGCGCAACCGCACCGACTTCGTTAACGGCCGCGCCGAGGTCGTCGAATTCCTGCGTCGCAAGTGGGCGCGAGAGCTCGATTACCGCCTGCGCAAAGAGCTCTGGGCGTTTCAAGGCAACCGCATCGCCGTGCGGTTTGAATACGAATTCCACGACGCCGAAGGCCAGTGGTGGCGCGCCTACGGCAACGAAAATTGGGAGTTCGACGAGCACGGTTACATGAGCCGCCGTTTCGCCAGCATCAACGACCTCAAGATCACCGAGGCCGAACGCAAACTCCGCTGGGCGCGCACCGCCTAAACCCCCTAGCCCACGGCAACAACTACCCCGTTGTGTTAGTTGTTACCGGAACGTGACGGGGGCCGATGGGCGTTTTTTGTGGCGTCGGGTTTCGGGCGCGCTGTAAGTCTGCGCCTCCAATTTTCATGAAAAAATCAAAACTCCAGACCAAGCGCCCCGAGGACATCAACGCCAAGCTCGCCTCCAAAAAAGGCCCGATCTCCCAGTTCATCGCGCATAACTACCGCCACTTTAACGCCGCCGCGCTCCTCGATTCCGCCAAGGGCTACGAGGACCACCTCAAGGCCGGTGGCAAAATGCTCGTCACCCTCGCCGGCGCCATGTCCACCGCCGAGCTCGGCCTCACGCTCGCCGAGATGATCCGCGCCGACAAGGTCCACGCCATCGTCTGCACCGGCGCCAATCTCGAAGAGGACATCTTTAATTTGGTCGCCCACGATTACTACGAGCGCGTTCCCGGCTACCGCGACCTGACCGCCGCCGACGAACAGGCGCTGCTCGATCGCCATATGAACCGCGTCACCGACACGTGCATCCCCGAGGGCGAGGCCATGCGCCGCATCGAGGCCGTCGTCGCCGAGGAGTGGCTCGCCGCCGACAAAGCCGGCGAACGCTTCTTCCCGCACGAGTTCATGTATAAAGTTATCCGCTCCGGTAAGCTCAAGAAGAGCTACCAGATCGACCCGGCCAACTCCTGGATGCTGGCCGCTTGCGAGAAGAACCTGCCGATCATCGTGCCCGGCTGGGAAGACGCCACGCTGGGCAACATGTTTGCCGGCCGCGTGATGACCGGTGAGATCAAAAACGTGCACACCGTGCGCACCGGCATCGAGTACATGACCTGGCTCGCCGACTGGTACACCAAGACCGCCAAGCTGCTCAAAACCGGCGAAGGCTCGATCGGCTTTTTCCAAATCGGCGGAGGTATCGCCGGCGACTTCCCCATCTGCGTGGTGCCGATGCTCCACCAAGATCTCGGCCGCACCGAGGTGCCGCTTTGGGGCTATTTCTCCCAGATCAGCGACTCGACGACCAGCTACGGCAGCTACTCGGGCGCAGTGCCGAACGAGAAAATCACCTGGGGCAAGCTCGGCCAGAAGACCCCCAAGTTCATCGTCGAGAGCGACGCCACCATCGTCGCCCCGCTGATTTTCAGCTGGGTGTTGGGCAAGTAAGCCAAACGACGTATTCACGATGCGGCTTCAGGCGTGGCCTCGGAACTCCCCGTGGCCTTGCGCGTGAGCGCAAGGTGTTTTCACGAAAAAGCCGCACCTTCACCGGTGCGGCTTTTTTGTTTCCAGGCTTTGCCTTAGAGCGGTTTTCGGTGAGCGTCGCCGCCTTCGACCATGCCCAACGCCCTTGCCCACGAGAAATCGCCCTACCTGCTGCAACACGCCGACAATCCCGTGGACTGGCTGCCGTGGGGTGAGGCCGCCTTCGCCCGCGCACACGCCGAGCAGAAACCGATTTTCCTGAGCATCGGCTACTCCACCTGCCACTGGTGCCACGTCATGGCCCACGAGTCGTTCGAAAACCCCTCCATCGCCGCGCTGCTCAACGACCACTTCGTCGCCATCAAGGTCGACCGCGAAGAACGCCCCGACGTCGACAAGGTTTACATGGCCTACGTGCAGTCGATGACCGGCCGCGGCGGCTGGCCGCTCTCGGCTTGGCTGACACCGGACCTCAAGCCTTTCTACGGCGGCACTTACTTCGCACCCGAGGATCGCCAGGGTCGCACCGGGTTTCCCTCCATCCTTACCGCCATCGCCACGGCCTGGACCGAAAAGCCCGAAAAACTTGTCTCCGAGGCCAACCGCGTGATCGCCTCCCTCACCGAGTACCACGACAGCCGCCGCGGCCAACCGGGCGCCGCTCCCGACCTGCACGATTCGGCCAGCGAGGCCTTTGAAAAGGCCTTCCATCACTACGCCGAAACCTTCGACGCCACCCACGGTGGCTTCGGTGGTGCGCCCAAGTTTCCCCGCGCCTCCAACCTGAGTTTCCTCCTGCGCGCTGCCGCCGTCCAGGGCGTGGATACCGATGCCGGCCGCGAGGCCGTGAAAATGGTGGCGGTTACCCTGCAAAAAATGGCCGGCGGCGGTCTCCACGACCACGTCGGCGGCGGGTTCCACCGCTACTCGGTGGACGAGACGTGGTTCGTTCCGCATTTCGAAAAAATGCTCTACGATCAGGCGCAGATCGCGGTCAACGCCCTCGACACCTACCAGGCCACCGGTGACGAGCGCTTCGCCTGGATTGCCCGTAATATCTTTGGCTACGTGCTGCGCGACCTCGCCGCGCCCGGCGGAGCATTTTTCTCCGCCGAGGATGCCGATTCACTGGCGGCTGAACCAACCGACGACGCCCATGCCACCAAAACCGAGGGCGCGTTCTACGTGTGGACCCGCGCCGAGATCGAAACCGTTCTGCCTTCGGCCGACGCCGCGCTGGTCTGCGACCATTACGGAATCGAAGCGGCGGGCAACGTGCCGCTTTCCCTCGATCCGCAGAACGAATTCACCGGGAAAAACATTCTCAAACAACAGCGTCCGCTGGTCGAAACCGCCGAACTGCACCAACTCGCACCAGCTGAAGCGGCCGAGCGGCTAGCGGCGGCGTTTGTTAAACTTCGCCGAGTCCGCGCGGAGCGTCCGCGTCCGCAGCTCGACGACAAGGTCATCACCGCGTGGAACGGCCTGATGATCTCAGCGCTGGCCCGCGCCTCAGTATCGGCCGCCGGGTGTCTTTCCGAAGTGGGAGGAACCTACTGCATGGCGGCGGTGCGTGCGGCGGAGTTCATCGAGCACGAGCTCTACGACGCGAAGCGCGGGATTTTGTATCGAAACTACCGCGACGGACGCGGTGTCAACGAGGCCTTCGCAGAGGACTACGCGTACTTGATCGCCGGCCTTCTCGATCTCTACGAGGCGACCTTTGAACCGCGCTGGCTGCACTGGGCCGAGGGCTTGCAGCAGGTCATGGACGCGTTGTTTTGGGATCCCGAATACGGCGGCTATTTTAACTCCCGCGCGGACGACACCAGCATCGTGCTGCGGTTGAAAGAAGACTACGACGGCGCCGAGCCTTCACCCAACTCGGTGGCGGCGGCCAACCTGCTGCGCATGTCGGCCCTGTTTCACGATGAGGCGCTGCGGAGCCGTGCGCTGGCGACTATCGAGTCGCTGCGCGCCCAATGGTCCGAGGCGCCGCATGCGCTGCCCGAGCTGCTCTGCGCGATTGAGCGCGCGCTGGAGATGCCGCGCCAAGTGGTGTTGGCGGGCGACCGGCGCACCAGCGAATTCGGCGCGCTGGCCAACGTACTCGTTGAAAAAATCGGTCCGCGGCGAGCGGTGCTGGCCGTGCCCGGCGATGATCCGGCAGGACGCTGGCTTTTGACGCGCGCACCGTGGCTGGCGGCGATGAAACCGGCGGCTGACGGGCGGCCGTTGGCCTACGTGTGTGAACGCTTCACCTGCCAGGCTCCGGTGGAAACCCCCGAGGCGCTACGGGCGCTGCTAGGCTGAGCAGCCAAAAGTAGCGCAGACTTCCAGTCTGCTCCTAGGTAACCGAGCAGACTGGAAGTCTGCGCTACTTTCCCCGGATTATCGCTCGACAGCTCCGGCGGCACGGCCTTCCAGTTAAAGGAAGCCAATTGGCCCCCTTTGACGCGACCGCTCCCCGCACTCGAGTAGCCCCCACCCCCTTGAAAATTCTCACCGTTGATGATGATGCCGTAGCCCGTGCCGTGCTTCGCCAAGCGCTGTTCAAACTCGGTCACGAGGTGGTTGAAGCAAAGAACGGGGCCGAGGCATTAACTCTTTTGGCCAAAGAGCCAGTGCGCCTGATCGTCAGCGATTGGATGATGCCCGAGCTCGACGGCCTGCAACTGTGCCGTGCGATTCGTAGCCGCGTGGACGCCGACTACGTCTATTTTATCCTGCTCACCGGCCGCGAGGCCGACGTGGAAAACCAGCGCGAGGCCATCGAGGCGGAAGTCGACGATTTCCTGACCAAGCCGCTGAATCTCCAAGACATCTGGATGCGGCTACGGGTTGCTGAACGGATCCTGCGTTACGCCACCGAAGTGCGCCAGTTGGTGGCGTTTTTGCCTATCTGCGGCTACTGCAAAAAGGTCCGCGACGACCAAAATTACTGGCAGCAGATCGAGAGCTACATCAACGAGCGCACCGGCACGGATTTCAGCCATTCGGTTTGCCCGGATTGTTATCAACGCGTGGTGGTGCCGGAGATGGACAAAATGCGCGCGGATGCTGCAGCAAAAAAAACTCACACCTGTGTCAAACGAACGGATTGATCGCCTAGAAGAGCGCCTCGCTTGGCTGCAACGCCACGTGACCGAGCAAGACAAGGCCATGCTGGAAATGGCCGGCCAACTTGACCGCATTAAAGCCGAGCTGTTGCGGCTCAAGCAGCGCTCCGAGGCGGCTCCCACAGGGATGGATTCGGTCGGCCCAGAGTCCGAGCGCCCGCCGCATTATTGAACGGGGACGGGGCGCGGATTTCCTCGAAGCAGAAACGTAACGAGCGCGGGGGGGCGGCTCGGTCCGAGGGAGGGACCACCTCCGTGTGGTCTGGCTTTCAAGGATTGGGTGGTTCGACTCGTTCTCGTTCTCGTTCGTCTGGAGGTTCGCTGATCGGATTCGGCAGGGAGAGAACGAGTAAGAGTAAGAGTAAGAGTAAGAGTAGGAGTAAGAGAACGAGAACGATTTCCGAGGGGGAGGGACCACCTCCGTGTGGTCTGGCTCGGTCACGGACGACACGGAGGTCGTCCCTCCCCTCACCCCACCCCCACCCCACCCTCACCCCGCCGTAACCCCGCCCAACAAATTGCGTTGCCGCGTCCGCCTCCCTGCCTATGACCCTAGGCACTTCCACCATGTATCAGGTCACCTTTTCCGAGCAGAGCATGCTGGAGCTGAACAAGCTCGATAAACTCCAGCAGCTCGAAGCCATCGAACCCATCAGCTCCCTTAAATCGGCTGATCTTGAGCATCCACGCGAGCCCTTAGGCCGCTTTTCACGCTCCGGCCAGTCCCTCTACCGCCTTCGCAGCGGTGACCACCGGTTCTACTTCGACCTTAAGTCAAGCGACACCATTCACGTTCTCTACATATTGCACAGCAATTCGTTAGAGGATTTTCTAATGCGCAACAAGTTGCCGGTTACCGAGCATCAATTGGTCGAACAGGATTCCAAGTTTTGGAAATACCTGGAGTCGCTCACCAAAAAGTAAGCCCTCCACTTCCCATGACCGATTCCCTCCCGCACTTGAACGATCCCGACGCCGAGCCCACCCCGTCGCTCGAACAAGCCAGCCGCATTTATTTCCTGCCTAACTTGATGACCGCCGGCAACCTGTTCTGCGGGTTTGCCGCCTGTTTGCGGTGCATCGAGGCGAATTTTATTACGCGCACAGTCGCCGATGTGGTAACGGAAATCCCCCCCGAGGCCATCGCCCACTACCGTGAAGCCGTGTGGTATATTTTTGGCGCCATGGCGTTTGACGCCCTCGACGGCCGTTTAGCCCGTATGGGTGGTCGCGAATCCCTCTTCGGCGCGGAATTTGATTCCCTGGCCGACATCGTTTCCTTCGGCTTGGCTCCAGCGTTGATGGTGTTTTTCTTGATCATTCGACCCGCCGGTGGCGACCAAACCTTACTCAGTGCAGGTGGCCTGATCGGTTTTATCTATCTACTCTGTGCTGCAGTGCGTTTGGCGCGTTTTAACGTCATCACCCACCCGTTGTTGCAACGTCCAGGCGTGAAACCGAGCAGCAAGGACTTTGTCGGCCTGCCCGTGCCCGCAGCCGCTGGCACCATCGGCGCCCTCATGCTTTTCCTGCTCAACCTCATCGAGCATGATAAATCATTACAGTTTATGGCCTTCGGGTTGCCCCTACTGCTGCTTTTAGTCGCCTTTCTGATGGTCAGCACCGTGCGCTATCCCAGTGGTAAACAAATCGACCTGCGCACCAAGACCAAATTAACCACCCTGATCATGTACATCACCGTTGGTGCTGCGGTGGTGCGCTTTAAAGAATACGGCATGTTCTTTGTGTGCCTCGGTTACATCTTTTTCGGGCTCATCCGCCACTGGCGCCGCCACGGCCTGATGAAGCACGCTCCCTTGGTGTGAGTAGCTTTGCGACCAACCCACCAATAACCGACCAATAACTTCGCTCCTGTGGATAACCCCTCGCTTATTGGTCGCCTTGCGGAAGGTTTTTCACGGTGCCGCAGACCCGCTTTTACCACCCATAGTTCCCCGGTTATACCAGTTATTCGCAGACCATAATAAGACGGATAACATATATCATTGAACTAGGTATATTTTATCCTTTGTTAATTTCCCCTTTATCGCGTTTCCACGCCTCTCTCTTTCCATGAAATTCAAGATCAACCGCGATCACTTCAGCAATGGCCTAGCCCAGGTCCTCAATGTCGTCGGCTCCAAGGCAACCATGCCCATCTTGAGCAACGTGTTGATCGAGGCCGAGAAGGACTACATTTGCCTGACCACCACCAATCTCGATCTCGGCATTCGCTGTAAGATCAAAGCCGAGGTCAAAGAGGGCGGCTCGGTGACCCTGCCGGTCAAACGCCTCGCCACCATCGTGCGCGAACTGCCCAACATCGACGTCACCTTCGACGCCACGCCCAACCACCAGGTTAAGCTCAGCTCGGGCGGTTCTACCTTCAAAATCGTCGGTATCGGCAAAGAAGAGTTCCCTCCCCTTCCCGAGTTCGGCGACGAGAAGAACTTCACCCTCGAGCAGGCTGAGCTCACCTCGATGCTCAAGAGCGTTTCCTACGCCCAGTCCAGCGACGAAACCCGTTACATACTCAACGGCGTCTATTTTAACTTCCGTGATGGCAAATTGAACCTGGTGGCCACCGATGGTCGTCGCCTTGCGCTCATTTCGAAGGATCTGGAAGTTCTGCCAGAGAACGCTGGAAGCATCATCCTGCCCGCTAAAACGGTTTCTGAGCTCACCCGCATGCTGGACAAGGGGGAGAAGCTTAAAATCGCGTTTAATGACCGCCGCGCGTCCTTCCAGATCAACACGGACAAGGACTCCAGCGGTCTGGTCGACTCGATCTACCTTTATTCCAAGGTCGTTGAGGGAAATTACCCGAATTATCAGCAGGTCATCCCCAAGGAGACTCATCAGCGCATCAAGTTGGAGCGCGAATTGTTCCTCGAGTGCGTGCACCGCGCAGCTTTGGTAACTTCTGAAAAGTCCAACTCAGTGAAGATCAAACTCACCAGCAACCTGCTAGAAGTCACCGCACAAAGCCCTGATTTCGGCGAGGCGCACGAATCCATGGCGATCGCCTACAGTGGTCCTGATTTGCAAGTTGCTTTTAATCCGGCATTTGTGATTGATCCGCTGAAGGCGCTGACGAAGGACGAAGTCTTCTTCGAGTTGAAGGACGAAGTGAGCCCCGGGGTTTTCAAAACCTTGGAAAACTTTATCTGTGTGATCATGCCGGTGCGGTTGTAAAGGCGCGCAAACCAACTGAGTGTTTCTGGAGGCCCGACGTGACCCGTCGGGCTTTCTTGTTCTTAAGCCCCTCCATTTTTCAGAAGTAGCGCAGGTTTCCCAACCTGCATCTGTCCCGGAGCAGACTGGAAGTCTGCGCTACTTCAATTTTGAGCCTATTCTCCATGATTTCTGATTACGCACTGCTGACGGCTATCATTCTCTCTTTGGTGTTGTTACAACTTAACCAGCGCAAAGGACTACCCGCCTTGTCGATTATCAACCGTTGGTTGCGCTGGTTCATTTTCGCTTTTGGCGGTGCGGCTATTGTTGAGGATATGGGCTGGACTGACCGTCATTATCCGGTGCTCGTGGCGGCTTTTTTTCTCGTCTGGTTTTTGCTGGAGACCGTGTATAACTGGTTGGCAATTCACGCGTTGAGTGTCAGCCCCATGCCGCTTTTTCCGCGCTTTTCGGCCAATCAAAACGGCGAGGAATGGCCTACGGTTGAGCGCTTTATAAAATTACGCGAGTGGTTGCGTGCGAATGGGTTTAAGCAAGTTCAAGCGCTCAAGGCCGAAGTCAGTTCCAGCCTTTTTTTACGTGTTTGTGTTTATCAGGACACCGATGCTGGGGTTCGCCTACAGATCACCTTTTTACCGCAAGGTAATGAGGTGATGGCGGCCTGTTTCAGTTTATCCACAAACACGGTCAGTGGTTGCCGGTATGTGACCGACAACCTGCACATCCCCTTTGGCGGTTTTTATCCCGAAAACTGGCTGCTTTCGCGTCATCCGTGGCGGCGTTCGCTGGCTGGGCTGGTGAAAACCCACCGCGAGCGCCTGGCCCGCGGTAACGAACAAATCGTGCCCTGGACGAGTGATCCGCTCACCGATTTGAACGGTCAGCAGCGCGAGTTGGAGAAAATCAACACGGAGCTCGGCTTTTTATTTCCGCAGGCTGAGCGCGAGGAATTCGGCAAGATCAGCCATGAAGGGCGGTATCGGGTGTGGAAAGAGTACTGGATGCTGAGTTATTTCGGCAAAAGCGTGCAGTACTGAGTGTGAGCCCAACTCGCTGCGTGTAATACCAATTCGAATTCAAAGAAATACAAACGAACCGGTTTACCGCTAATGAACGTGAATGGCCGCTAATAAAAGAGAGGGAGACAAGGGCTTCTGCATTAGCGTATCTTAGCGTTCATTAGCGGTTAAAAATTTCCGTTGTTTGATGTTTGGCTGCTCTGTTGCTGGTGCGTTGAGCCCGAACGGTAACCAAGTTTTTATGGGTATGAATGAGGAATGGGTGAAGCCAGAATGCCTGCTTACGCTCTTATGCTTTGCGCCACGGGCCTTTTGCCTCGCCCTCTGACCCGCTCACCGCCCTCCCCTGCCCGCTTCAATCAAGACCATGAGCGTGCTGATATCCGCGGGATTTACCCCGCTGATCCGACTCGCCTGACCGAGCGTGTACGGGCGGATTTCCGCCAACTTGAGCGCGCTTTCCTTACGAAGCCCGCGGACCTGGGTGTAGTCGATGTGCGACGGGATTTTGATTTTTTCGATCTCACTGAGTTTGGCGATTTGGCGTTGTTCACGCGCTAAATACCCCTGGTGACTTACCCGATAAAGCACCTCCTGCCGCAATCCCTCCGGCTCAGCCAAAAATTCCGCCGGTAATGAAGGCATGCTTTCCAACGGACCCGTGACCGCGCGACGAATGGAATCCCCAAAACTCCCCTGCCCTGCCGGCGCTTTCGTGGCCTCCAAAAAGTCGATCCAATGCTCCGTCTTTCGCTTCCCTGCCTGCATGCGCTCCAGTCGCGACGGCGACACCAGCCCGTGCTCCCGTGCATGGTGCTGAAGCCGTAACTCGGCGCTGCCGTGGTTAAACAACAGTCGATACTCGGCCCGACTGGTAAACATGCGGTACGGCTCATTGGTGCCTTTGGTCACCAGGTCATCAATTAAAACCCCAATGTAACCCTCGTGGCGGCCGATGACCAATGGCGGCAACTGGCGCACCTTATTCACCGCATTAACCCCTGCCACCAGCCCCTGCGATGCGGCCTCCTCGTAACCCGACGTACCATTGATCTGGCCTGCGAAAAACAGGTTTTCGACCTTTTTAGACTCCAAGGAAGCGAACAACTGGGTCGGCGGGGCGAAATCATACTCCACAGCGTAGGCCGGACGCAAAATCTGGGCGTTTTCCAGCCCCGGAATGCTGCGAACCATCTGCATCTGGATATCGAAAGGTAACGAGGTGGACAACCCGTTGATGTAATATTCGTTGGTCGAACGCCCTTCCGGCTCCAAATACAGCAGGTGCCGGGGTTTGTCGGCGAAACGCACAAACTTGTCCTCGATGCTCGGGCAATACCGCGGACCGACCCCCTCAATCTCCCCCGAATACATGGCGGAAAGATGCAAGTTGTCGCGAACTAACTGGGCGGTTTCAGCGGTGGTATGGGTCAGCCAGCAGGAAACCTGATTGGTGTCGTGAGCCCAACCGAGCCGTTTTTCGCCCGTCTGTTCCACGTGGAACAGATCTGCCGGATCACGGCTGTCGTAGAAGGCGAAGCGGGTCGGCACGTCCGAACCGCGCTGTTCCTCCATTTTGGTAAAATCCAGGCTGCGGCCGAGAAGGCGTGGAGGGGTCCCGGTTTTGAGTCTCCGTAGCTCAATACCGGCCTCTAAAAAGCTCGCCGAGAGGGTTTTTGCGGAAAAATCCCCCAATCGGCCGCCTTCGTTCTTGTTTTGGCCGATGTGCATGAGCCCGCGTAGGAACGTGCCTGTGGTCACGATCACCGTTTTCCCCAAAAACTCGATGTCCAGATTGGTCCGCACGCCCGTGACCATCTGGCCGCTATAGATCAGCCCGGTCACGGTGGCCTGGAAAACCTGAAGGTTGGGTTGCAATTCCAGGGTGTGCTTCAGGCGGAATTGGTAGGCTTTTTTATCACACTGGGCGCGGGGAGACTGTACGGCCGGGCCCTTGGACTCGTTGAGCAGGCGGAACTGGATGGCCGTGAGGTCGGTATTGATGCCCATTTCGCCGCCCAGGGCGTCGATTTCACGCACCATTTGGCCCTTTGCTTGCCCGCCGATGGCTGGATTACAGCTCATTTGGGCGATCGTATCGATGTTACCCGTGAGCAGTAGGGTGGAGGCCCCCATGCGGGCGGATGCCAGAGCGGCTTCGCATCCGGCGTGGCCGGCGCCGCAAACGATTACATCAAAGGGAGTGGAGTTAAAAATCATGCGGAAGGGGAGTAACCACTAATGAACACTTGTAGGCACTAATGAAGGCAGAAAGTCGACAGCTCGAATACCCCAGATTCTTAACCGCTAATGGGCGCTAATGGACGCTAATGCCGAGCCGGCTAAGTCCGATTTCTTGGCGTCCATAGCGTCCATTAGCGGCTTAAAACTATTGACTGGGTCACTCGACCCGTCGCCGTTACTTACCGATGCAGAAGGTTTTAAACAGGTGATCGAGCATGCGCTCGTTGTCGATTTTACCGGCGATTTCTCCCAGCGCATCGAGCGCGCCGCGCAAGTCGCTGGCTAGCAACTCAACCGGACCACACTCCGCAACTTGTTGATTTGCAGTTACAAGACAGGTATTTGCCCGCCGTAACGCATCAGCATGACGGGCATTAACCGCAATGACTTCCTCGCCTTGGTCTAGACGGAAAGCGTCGGCCATCCGCCCCACTTGCAGCGTCAGCGCCTCCAGCCCGGAGCCGGTCAAGGCCGAGACCGCCAACACCGGAAACCCAGGCGGGGGCAGGGCAGGGGAGCACACGCCGTCCGTAGCTACATCGCCATTCACACCCGAAACGGTAGCTAGTAAATCAGCCTTATTAAGCAGCACCACCGTGTTGGCTTGAGTCAACTGGGCGGCAACGGCTGGAGGCAGGGCAGGGCAGGGGCGGGTGGCGTCGAGCACCCAGAGGAATAAATCCGCCTCGGCGGCGCGCTCCAAGGTCTTGGCCATGCCGAGTTTTTCCAAAGGGGCAGGGGTGGGATTAAGCCCGGCAGTGTCGATCAGCCTCAGCCAATGCGACCCGATTGGAATGCGCTCCTCGATAAAATCCCGGGTGGTACCCGGCTCGGCGCTGACCAAGGCGCGTTCGTG
>JBILJE010000278.1:0-4203 GCA_044377395.1 Rariglobus sp.
CGCCGCCTGCAAGCGCCATTGCAGGCGGGTGAGCGCGGCAAAGCGGGGGAAGTGTTTCTCTAGGCGAAGTCCGACCACCACGAAGAACAACACCAGCGTCCACGGCAGCAGCAGCAGGGCCCAGTCGCCGGCAAACGCCAACGGCATGCGGCCCAACCCGCCCGCCAGCGCGCCGAGCGTGGTGTAACCGACTAGGCGAGCCCCGTGGTAAATCGTGGCCACCGTAAACGGGTCCGACGGGTCGTCCTTGGCCGGAGCCATCATGCAGGCCAGGGGACCGCACATGCCCGCGCAGTGAAGGCTGGTGACCAGCCCCGCGACAAAGGCGGCCGCCGGGGTGCTAATACCCGCAAATTCCATGTCTTAACGCTCGGTTCGCGGTTCGATCGGGACGGTCGCCGGGCGGTGTTTGGTGGCGAAGAAGAACATCGCAGCCCAGGCCAAGGCCATCAGCCCAAATATCACGGCGACGCCGATCCATATGCCAGCGCCACCTTTTTTTTCATCGGGTTTCTTGGACATGGCGTGTGATTATGGCTTTTCGCCTGACGACTTTTCGACGGCCGATTTGGCCGACGAATCCTCGGCGAGCAGTTTGCGGTCAGGACCCACGAAACGCACCGGGCGCTCCACGGTAAAAGTGCCGGCGGCGTCGGCCAGGCGCACGTTGAGGGTGAACTCGCCGGCGTAGGTGTTACGGGGCACCTGGACGATCAGCGGGCGGACCTCCTCGGCCAGCGCGGCGAGTTCTACGGTGCCGTCCAGGCCGGTGCGCATGAGCTCCGCCGGAGCGCCGGGCAGGGTGATCACAAAACGGACGGGGACATCGCGCTTGTTGACGATGCGCACGAGGAACTGGTTGCGCACGGCCTCGTCGGTCACGAAGTAAGGCGCGCCTTGCAGCCGGGTAATCGCGAGGTTGGCGGGGCGCACGGTCGAGAGCGCCCACGTTGCCACCGCAGTGCCGACCGCCAGTAAGAGGGTGTAAAATACGGTGCGCGGGCGCAGCCAGCGGGTCCGTGCTCCGGCAAAGCCGGCCACCGAATCAAAGCGAACGAGTCCGCGCGGACGTTTCACTTTGGTCATGACCTCGTCGCAGGCATCGACGCAGGCGGCGCAGGCAATGCACTCGATCTGGAGACCTTGACGGATGTCGATGCCCGTGGGGCAAACCTGTACGCAACGGTTACAATCGATACACGCGCCGGCATCGGGAGTGCCGACTTTTCCCCTCGGTTCGCCGCGCTGCGCATCGTAGCCGATGTTGAGCGTATGGTCGTCGACCAGTACCGATTGCAGGCGGCCGTAGGGGCAGATGACGATGCAGAGTTGTTCGCGGAACCAGGCGAAGTTGAAGTAAAGAATGCAGGTGAAAACGAAGACGAAAACAAACGATGCCCAGTGTTCGCCGGGGTTGGAGTGCATCATCGACCAGAGTTGGGGAAGCGACACGTAGTAGGCGAGGAACAGGTGCGCGATCATCGCCGAAACGATGAAAAACAGCACCTGTTTGCCGCCTCGGCGGATGAACTTGGCCGGCGTCCAAGGCTGGGTGTCGAGTTTGCGCCGAGCTTGGGCGTCGCCCTCCAACCAGCGCTCCAAGCGGCGGTAAACATGCTCCAAAAAAACGGTCTGCGGACAGGCCCAGCCGCACCACACTCGGCCCAGCAGCGAGGTGATGAAAAACAGGGTGAAGCCCAGTCCCGTGATGCCGAAAAACATCAGCCAGGTGTCTTGGAACGCCAAGGTGAAGCCGAAGAGATGGAAACGGCGTTCTGAGATGTCCAAAAAAACGGCGGGGTGGCCGCCGACCGGAATCCACGGGAGCAACAGGTAGACAACAATCAGCACCCAAGCCGACCAGCGCCGGGCAGTGGTCCAGCGACCACGGGCGTCGGCGGGGTGCAGGAACAGCCGCGAGCCATCCTCCCGGATGGTGGTAACAAAATCACGATTGGGGCGGGGAGCGGCGGGCGGTTGCATAATTGAAAACGGTCGAAATCGATGGCGCTGACGTGGCGCCCTCCACTTCCACCGGCACTCCGCCGATGCGAGGTACCTGGAAGTGGCAGGGAACCTGCCCGTTACGGGGCGGCGGGCGGGGTGTGGTGACTCAGGACAAAAGCCACGACTTCCGAAACCTTCTTGCCTCCGAGCACGGGGCCCCACGCTGGCATACCCTTGGCGGCGACACCCGCATCAACCACGTGCAATAGGTTAATGGGGTTGTTGCCATGGATCCAGGTGGTGTCCACCAGGTTGGGCCCGATGCCGCCGGTGAGAGCGGCATGGTGGCAACTGGCGCAGGTGGACTGGAAGGTGGCGCGCCCAGCTTCGACGAAGACGGGGTTGCGGCTCATCTTCCATAGGGTCGCGTCGTCAAGCGATGCGGCGGAAGAGGCGAGTTTTTCGGCCTCGATGCGCTGCAGCTCGGCATCCAGGCGGGATTCGTTGGTGGAGCGTCCGAAGTGTTCGGTGGCCATCCAGTAAACAATCGCAAAGACGATGCCGGCGTAGAGGGTCATCAGCCACCAGTTGGGGAGGCGGCGGTCGTATTCGGCGATGCCATCAAACACATGGTGGCGGATCGGGTCCTCACCGGGCTCTTGGTGCGGCTTATTTGGATTCATCGGCGGAAACGGAGGTTTCGGATTCGAAGGGGAGGTGTGCGAAGTGCTCGATCTGCGGGGCCTTCATGCGCAAGGCGCGGTAAAAGATCGTGGCGTAGATGGAGAGCGCGGTGATAAGGGCCACCAAGGGGAACAAGGAGACCCAGTTTTCGAAGAAAATGCGGTGAAACATGGCGTGGAGGGATGCGTTGGCGGCTTACGGGGCGACCGGCAGGCGAGGTGCGATCACCTCGTGTTTACCCAGCTTTTGGAGGTAGGCGATGAGCGCTACGATCTCGCGGCCGGGCTCAACACTTGCACCCGCGGCTTTGAGGTCAGCCGCGATGGCATTGGCCTGGACGTTAACCAGGGTCGTCAGCTCGTCGCCTTTGTACTCAGGATAGGGAACTCCGAGTGTGCGCTGCGCGGCGAGTTTGGCAGGCAGGGCGGCAACATCGGTGTCCTGGGTGAACAACCAAGGGTAGTTGGGCATGTTGGAGCCGGGCGACACATCGCGGGGGTCCTTCATGTGGCGGTAGTGCCAGAGATTTGGATACTTGCCGCCGACACGAGCGAGATCGGGGCCGGTGCGCTTGGATCCCCACTGGAAAGGGTGATCGTAGATCGACTCACCGAGGCGGGAGTAGTCACCGTAGCGAAGCACGTCGGGAACGATGGTGCGGATCATCTGCGAATGGCAGTTAAAGCAGCCTTCGCTGATGTAGATATCGCGGCCAGCTAGCTCCAAGGGGGTGTAGGGGGTTTGGCGGCGGCCCTCCACGTTGCTGGCGCGGTTAACCAGGGTGGTGGGGATGATCTGGATCAAACCGCCGGCGGCGACCGCAAGGAAGGTCAGGATCGTGAACGGCAGGGCATTGAGCAGCAGCCGGTCATACCACGCTGCCCAGCGGCTGATGCGGGTGCGGAAATGGACCCACGCCAGCAAAATAACCAGGGCGGTGCCGAAAAGGCCGGTGAGCTTGAGGAAGTCGCCGCCAAACATCCAGGCGCAGGCAAAGACCGTGCCGAACACGGAGAAAATCACGGGGGGATTAATGACCATGGCCAACAGGCCGAGGCGCTCCTCGGCGGGTTTATCGGCAACGAAGACCTCGATGGTGCCGTTGACGGCCTTGGCACCGCGCAGAGTGCGGTAGGCGTTATAGGCAAGCAGCAGCCAGCCGATGAGATAAAGACCGCCGCCAAGCACGCGGAACAACATCATCGGACGGATGGCGTTGAGCGTGTCGAGGAAGTTGGGATACGCCAGCAGGGTGCCATTTTCAGTCGTGGCATTGAGCATGAGGCCCTGGGTGATGCCCGAGGTCCACATGGCTGCGACGTAGAGCAGGATACCGAAGGTGCCGAGCCAGAAGTGCAGGTTGGCGAGGGCGGTGGAGTAGAGCGGCTTGTTCCAGAGACGGGGCAAGAGCCAGTAGATCATACCGGCGGCCATGAAGCCGTTCCAGCCGAGCGCACCAGCGTGGACGTGGCCGACAATCCAGTCGGTGTAATGCGCGAGGGCGTTAACCGATTTGATGGAAAGCAGCGGCCCCTCGAACGTCGCCATGCCATAGAAGGTGACGGCGGCGGC
>JBILJE010000279.1:0-4187 GCA_044377395.1 Rariglobus sp.
CAGGGCACTCACCCCACGATTGAACAGGTGCAGGATGCCGTGGAGAAATCCATCGCCGCAGCCGGCCACTGGGAGGTGGCCCGCTCCTATATGCTTTACCGCGAACGGCATGCGCTTACCCGCCTCTCCGAGTACAATCAGAGCGGGCTGGCCGACTACATCGCCATGGCCAAATACTCCCGCTACCGCGCCGAACTGGGCCGCCGGGAAACGTTCACCGAGGGTGTCGAGCGTGTGGCGGAGATGCACCAGACGTTCTTTCAGTCCAAGTTGTCGCAGCGCCTGCCCGCCGAATTGCCCGCGGCCATCACCGCGCTGGCCGGCGATAACGCCAAGTTGTTGGCCCAGCAGCTCTGCGGCAAGGAACTGGGCGAGGTGATCGAGCAGGTTTTTGCCGATGTGGCTGCAAAGCGCATCCTCCCGAGCATGCGCTCGATGCAGTTTGGCGGCGAAGCCATCCTCAAAAACCACAGCCGCATGTTCAATTGCAGCTTTTCCAACGTCGATCGGGTGGAGTTTTTTCGTGAATACTTCTTCCTTCTGCTGAGCGGCTGTGGCGTGGGTTTTTCGGTGCAGAAACACCACGTCGCGTTGCTCCCGTCGCTGCCCTCGCGCCTGCCGGCCCACGATTTACCGGTCTGGCATTACGCGGTTGTGGACACGATCGAGGGTTGGGCCGATGCCCTGCACGCGCTTTTCGTTTCGTTCTATGAGGGCAAGAAGATCGAGTTTAACTACTCAGGTGTGCGCTCGCGCGGCACGCCCCTGCGCACCTCGGGTGGCAAGGCCCCTGGCCATCTCCCGCTCAAGCAGGCCCTCACGCGCATCGAGGGCATCCTCGACCAGGCGGCAGGCCGCACCCTGCGGCCGATCGAGGTCTATGATATTAACCTGTTTGTCGCCAAGGCCGTGCTCGCCGGCGGTATTCGCCGCTCGGCGACGATCTGCCTGTTTTCCCCCGACGACGAAGAGATGATGGACGCCAAGACGGGCAACTGGTTCGAAACCCATCCTCAGCGCTCCGCCTCCAATAATTCCGTTTCCCTCGCCCGTTCGGCCGACAACGCGGTGTATTTCCACCGTCTATTCAAAGCCCAAAAGGAGTTCGGCGAGCCCGGGTTCTTCTTCTGCGACCACCCCGATGCCGGCTGCAATCCCTGCGCCGAGATCAACCTGCTGCCGGTCATCGACTGGGAGCTTTCCGGCGAGGAGCTGAGCAAGCTGTTTGCCTGGGGCTACAAGGGCGATCTGCCCGGCACCACCCGGCTTTCGGGTTTCCAGCATTGTAACCTCACCACCATCAACGGCCGCGCCGCGACCACCCCAGAAAAGTTCTTCGAGGCGTGTATTGCCGCAGCCACCGTGGGCACCTTGCAGGCCGCCTACACCGACATGCCCTACCTTGGGGCGATCACCCGGCTGATCAATGAACACGATGCGCTCCTGGGCGTTTCCATCTGCGGATTCATGGACAACCCCCGCGTTCTCTTTGACCCCGAGATCCTGCGTGCGGGCGCGAGCCTTTGCCGGGCAACCAACCGCCTTGTGGCCGAGGCCATCGGTATTCGGCCCGCCGCCAAGATCACCACCTGCAAACCCGAGGGCACCGCGTCGCTACTGCTCGACGCCGCCTCTGGCATCCACCCGCACCACGCGCGCCACTACTTCCGCCGCGTGCAAGCCAACCGCAAGGAGCCGATCTACGCGTTCTTCAAAAACCTCAATTCGCAGATGACCGAGCCCTCGGTTTACAGCCCGCAAACCGACGACGTGATCACCTTCCCGGTGTCGGCACCGGAGGGCGCGATTCTGCGCAAGGACCTCAATGCGATTCAGTTTTTGCAACTGGTGATGCTGGTGCAGCAATCGTGGGTGATCCCGGGCGGCGACCCCGATTCACGCAGTGCAACCCTGCATCACAACGTCTCCAACACCTGCACAGTGCGCGCCGACGAGTGGGCGGCGGTGGCGGATTTCATCTGGTCGAATAGGGCGCTCTTTACGGGCGTGTCGCTGTTGCAGGATGCGGGCGACAAAGTGTACGCCCAGGCTCCGCGCGAAGAGGTCTCCACCGACGCTGATATCGCCAAGTGGAACGCCCTGCGTCCCCGCCCCGTGGATTACACCCAGCTCCATGAGCACACGGACGAAACCAGTCTCAAGGACATCGTTGCTTGCGCTGGCGGTGCCTGCGAACTGACGTGAGTCGGGCGGTCGGGCGGCGCAACGCTGCTCGAGGAAACGAAAACCCCGGTCGTCGAAACGACCGGGGTTTTTCTTTGGGGCTGAGAAAGCGAGATATGTTATACCAAAAGCTAAATGGTTTTAGACTTTGTTTGGATAAGGGAGGGACGACCTCTGTGTCGTCCGTGCCTCGATCCAGACCACACGGAGGTGGTCCCTCCCAAAGTCTAAATTCGAAGAGACGTTGGTATTACACCAAGAGCAAGGCGGGGCTTTCGAGGACGGATTTGAGGGCGGCGAGGAACTGAGCGCCGACCGCTCCATCGACCACGCGGTGGTCGGCGGAGAGGGTGAGCGTGAGCGTCTGGCCGACCACGATCTGGCCGTTCTTCACCACCGGCTTGGTCACGGTTGCGCCAACACCCAGGATCGCCGCGTTGGGCGGGTTGATGATCGGGAAGAACTTCGGGATGCCCATCATGCCGAGGTTGGACACGCAGAATGTTCCACCAGTGAACTGGTCTGGCTTGAGCTTCTTGTCCTTGGCCAGTTTGCCCAGCGATTTGGCTTCGCTGCTGACTTGGAAGATCGACTTTTCGTGGGTGTCTTTGATTACCGGGGTGATCAGGCCATCGGGCAGGGCAACGGCGAACGAGACATGGGCGGCGGCCAAATAACGAATCTGGGTGCCTTCCCAAGCGGCATTCACGTCGGGCACGCGGCGCAGGGCTTCGGCGCTGCCCTTGAGGATGAAGTCGTTGACGGAGAGTTTCACGCCGGCATCGGCGAGGCCCTTGTTGAGCTGTTCGCGCAAGGCGAGGAGCGGCTCGGCATCGATCTCGATTTCGAGATAGAAATGCGGGATCGTGGTCTTGGATTCGACGAGGCGTTTGGCGATCACGCCGCGCATGGTGGAAACTGCCACGGTGCGCTCGACTTGGATCGGGCCCTTGGCGCCCACGGTGCCGCCGGTGCCGATTTGGGATTTGGGATTTGCGCTTTGTGATTTGCCGGCGGAGCCGGCCTTGGCAGCAGCCTCGATGTCAGCCCGCACGACGCGGCCGGAGGGGCCGGAGCCCTGAACGGTGGAAGCATCGACGCCGAGTTCGGTGGCGAGTTTTTTGGCGAGAGGGGAGATTTTGACGCGATCACCGAAGGCCAGCGCGGGAGCGGCCGGGGCGTGGGCTGCCGCAGGGGCAGGGGCGGCAACCGGTTTCGCGGCGGGCGCAGGTGCGGGGGCGGGAGTAGGGGCTGGGGCCGGAGCTGCAGCTTTGGCCTCTGCCTTCGGGGCGGCGGCGGGGGTGGGGACGACTTCGCCCTTTTTACCCACGGCGCACAAAGGGGCACCGAGTTCTACCTGGGCACCGGCGTCGGCGAAAATTTTGAGGATCGTGCCGTCGAAAAAGCACTCGAGCTCCATCGTCGCTTTATCGGTTTCAACTTCGGCGAGGATGTCGCCGGATTGCACGGGATCGCCCTCTTTTTTGAGCCATTTGACCAGCGTGCCCACCGTCATGGTGTCGCTGAGTTTCGGCATTTCGATGATGTTAGCCATGGTAGTAAAGTGGTGTGTTTTTTCGGAAATCAGGCGACTGCGGCCAAGGCGGCTTTGATCACGCGCGGCACGTTGGGGAGCTGTTCGGTTTCGACGGGCGGGCTGTAAATCGCGGGGGCGTCGATGGTGGCGAGGCGGTGGATGGGGCCGTCGAGCTCGTCGAAGGCTTCGCGCTGGATCATGTAGGCGAGTTGCGAACCCACGCTGGCGAAGGGCTTTTGCTCTTCGACGATGAGCACGCGGTGGGTCTTCTTGACCGAGGCGAGCACGGTGTCGAAGTCGAGCGGGCGGATGGTGCGCAGGTCGACCACTTCGACGGATATGTCGTGGTCTTTTTCCAAAACTTCGGCGGCGGCCAAGGAGTGCAGCACGCAGCGGCCGTAGGTGACGATGGTCAGGTCGGTGCCGGTGCGTTTCACGTCGGCGAGGCCGAGCGGGATGAGCTCTT
>JBILJE010000393.1:0-2581 GCA_044377395.1 Rariglobus sp.
AAGCAGAAGACGGCATACCGCACGCTAGATGCCCGACTCGCTCAATTCGAGCGCGACTCGTCGAACCAACTGGTGGTGGCGATTTATCCCCGCCTACCGGCTGGAGTCGCGATGGAAGACTACACGGTGCGCAGCGCCCAAGCCTGGGGCGTGGGTCGTAAAAATCGCGACAACGGAGCGGTCCTGTTTGTTTTCGTAGCCGACCGATCCCTGCGCATAGAGGTCGGCTATGGTCTAGAAGGGCGACTGACCGATGCTGTGTCCCATGCCATCATCGAAAACGAGTTAAAACCCCGCCTGCGCGTCGGTCGTCCCGCCGATGCGCTGGAGGCCGCCGTCTCCGCGATGATCGCAGCCAGCACCGGTGAGTACAAAGGTACCGGCCGTACCGTCGCCGAAGCCGCAGGCAAGCCAAACCAAGGAGGGAGCCTGCTGAATGCCTTTTGGTTCATTCTTATCCCTATACTGGTGGTCGGGAGCAAAATCCGCCGCGGCTATGTTTACCTCAACCCCTCGCGTCGCCGCCCCTTCGACGATTTCTGGAACAGCGGATCAGGAGGCGGCGGCGGCTTTTCCGGCGGCGGTGGCTCCTTCGGTGGCGGTGGCGCTAGTGGTAAATGGTAACAAAACGCTCCAGCCAACAACACCCATGAACACGACGACCTTTCTCTCCGCTCTCGATCACACCCGCATCGAACACGCCATCGCCGCCGCCGAGCGCCTCACCTCTGGCGAACTGCGGGTGACCATCCATGCAGGTAAGACCGACGACCCACTCGCGGCGGCAACCAAGGAATTTACCCGCCTCGACATGCACCGCACCCGAGACCGCAACGCCATCCTCCTGCTGGTTGCACCGCGCTCGCGGACCTTCGCTTTTTACGGCGACAGTGGCATCCACGAAAAATGCGGGCCTGCCTTCTGGCAGCAGTTGGCCCAGGCGCTTGAGGCGGATTTCAGCCGTGAAGCCTACACCGACGGCATCGTAGCCGCCGTGGCAAAGGCAGGCGAACTACTCGCCCACCATTTCCCCCGTAGAAGCGACGACCGCAACGAGCTGCCCGACCGCGTCATTGATAACCCCCCAGTCATTTGAGTCCGGCGTAAGCACCGCACTCGTAACGCTTCCGCTAGGACCCAATCACCCCGAATAAACCCATGATTGTCATTCGCCGCTTAGTGGACCGCCAGCGCGCCTACACGGGGATTTTCCTGCCCGGAGAGCCTGCGCAAATATTCCCGACCACTGACTTCGAACACGGGCGCATCCTGCAGATTTATAAACAGGACAAGGCCTACGCCGGAGTGGTTAACGATTTCAGCGACGATTCACCGCTCGCACCATCACCTTCCCTCGCAAATCCATCGCCCGCGCCCACGACGGCGGCGCAAACCCCGCCGGTCGCTCCCGCAGCCGACTCAGCGCACGCGGGCCAAAAAGAACAGTCCCGCGCCAAACATCGTCAGGCTCGGAAGCAGCGCCGCCCATAGCACCGGAATCACGTCGCGGCCACCGAGCGTGGAGCTGATTTTAAGCAGGATAAAATAGACCACAAAAAGGCCGAGCGACTTAGTTACACCGACAGCTGGGTTAACCCGCACCCCGCTCACCGCAAAGGGTATGGCCAGGGCGATAATGATCAGCGGCCCGAGCGTGTCGGCCAGCAGCCCATAATAACGCACCTGATAGGCCTTCAACTTGGGGTTATCGTCGACGGAAAAAAAGGCGATGATGCGCTGGAGTTGGGTGAAGGAAAGGTTCTGGGGCTTGGCATCATAAATGAGCATGAGCGCGGGGTCCTCGTCCCAATCTGGTCGCCGCAATTCGGTAAACAATTTGGAGCGTTCGACCTCACCATCCTCGGCATTAACAGTGAGCTCACGCCCATCACGAAACACCCAGCCGCCGCGCACCGGATCGCGCGCGGCCTCGCGCGCCAGCAGACGCGATTTTTCGCGGCGCTGGCTATCGAGTTCCACCACCGTAACCCCGTAACCGCGGCGGCTGAACTGGCCGTAGCGATTAAAAAACCACATGCGCCCATCCTTGCGGTTATCGAAGGCGACATTCGGTTTCACGCCAAGGTGCTCGACCGTGAGGCTTTTCGAAGCGTGCCGATAGGCGATGTCGTCCTTGATCGCCCGGGCTTCCTCCATCGACCAAGGGATCACCGAGGCGTTGATGTACCACATTACCCCGCAAAGGAGCACGCCCACGGCCCAAATACCGCGAGTAATGCGAAACAAGCCCACGCCCGCCGCGCGCATGGCGGTGATCTCATTATTGCGGTGCAGTTGGCCCAAGGTGTAGAGCAGCGAAACCAGCAATGCCAGCGGCAGCACGACCGACAGATAACTGGGCAACTTGATCATGTAATAAATGACCACGTCGGTGAACCGGGCGCCGTTGGCCAGCAGGTCACGAAAATCCTCGAACATCGCCTGCATGAGCAGCAAGCCGAGGGTGGCGGCCAGCACCAGACCGAGCATTTTCAGCCACTCGCGCAAAAGGTAGCGATCGATGAGATTCAAGACCTGCGGTTATTGGACAGCGGAACCCGAAAAGCAAAGCGAGAACTGC
>JBILJE010000280.1:0-4170 GCA_044377395.1 Rariglobus sp.
GCTCAGCCTTTGTCTTGGGATCGGTCCAGAACGGTTCGAGGGCGTTGACGTCCACCTTGGCGCCAAAATCGAGCTCGGCCTTTTTCTGGCCGGGCTTTTTCTCGTCATCGACGATCTTGATTTTCGAGGGGAAGCGGTTGCCGGTTTTGGCGGAAACGAAGCCGTCGAGCGGGCCGATTTCGCCGGTGGCGACCAGTTCACGGACCTCGGATTCCTCGATTTTACGGCCGCTCATCACCTTATAAACCGTCAACACGCCATCGCGGGATTTGTAGCCGCGTAACGTTTCCAGCATCGGCTGGTGATCGGTGGGCGAAATGATGTCGGTGACGCGCGAGTTTTCCGCGGTTTCCTCAAAGTTCTTGGTGCGATCGACGATGCCCTTGGTGACTTCGACGATCTCATGCATGAACTTGTCGCGCGGGTACTTGTTCTGCTCCATCTGGCGCAGCTTCGACTCCCATTCTCCAGTCATGTCGGGCTTGGTCAGGGCATCGGCATTCACCGCATGGAGAAACTCGAGCAGCGACTCGGCCTTGGTGGTCGGCAGAAGCTCGCGCTGGTTGCGCTCCACGTACTTTTGGTTGATCAGGCCTTCGATGGTGTCGGCGCGGGTGGCGGGGGTGCCGAGGCCGCGTTCCTTCATGGCATCGGCCATGGCTTCGTCATCGACGAGCTTCCCAGCGCCTTCCATGGCGGAGAGCAGTGTGGCTTCCGTGTAGCGGGCGGGCGGCTTGGTGGTTTCGGCGTGGAGCGTGGCGTTGGTGGTGACGGCCTTGGCTTTGTCCTCAGGCGAGAGCGCGGGCAGGGCTTTGGAGTCAGGCGAGTCGTCGTCGACCACGGTCTTATTATAGACCGCGAGCCAGCCGGGGGAGGTAAGGACTTTACCCTCGGTTTTGAAATCGTGGCCGGGTGCGACGGTTGAGATGCGGGTGGTGACGTCGAACTCGGCGGCAGGGAAGAACGTCGCGACAAAGCGGCGCGCGATCATGTCGTAGACCTTGGCCTCCATCTCATCGAGGTTCGACGGGGTGGTGGTGGTCGGGATGATGGCAAAGTGATCCGAGATCTGGGCGTTATTAAAGATGCGCTTGTTGGGCTTGAGCCAACCCTGACCGAGGACGGTGCCGGCGTGTTTACCGAGTTCACCGGTGAGGTTTTCCAAGGTTTGGCGGCACGTGGGGATGTAATCCTCGGGCAGTGCGCGCGAATCGGTACGCGGATAGGTAATGGCTTTGTGGCGCTCGTAGAGGGCCTGGGCGATCTGGAGGGTGCGGCGGGCGGGCAGGCCGAAGCGACCGTTGGCCTCGCGCTGCAAGGTGGTCAAATCGTAGAGACGTGGGCTGGCCTGGTTGGCAGCTTTTTTATCCTCACGCACGCTCGCCAATGGCTTGCCTTGGCAAGCGTTGAGCACGGCTTCGGCCATGGCCTTTTGCCAGACGCGGTCGATGCGGTCGTGTTCGTCGTTCTCGGCCTTTTTAAAGGGTGAGCGCTGATAGACGCCCTCGTAGGTGCCCTTGGCGACCTTGAACTCGGCGGTGACACGCCAGAAGGGACGGGGCTTGAAATTGCGAATTTCCAGTTCGCGGTTGAAGACGATGGCGAGGGTGGGGGTCTGCACGCGGCCGACTGAGGCGACGTTGCCAGCGCGTGAGCCGAACATGCGCTTGGTCAGGGCGCGGGTGCCGTTGATGCCGATCAGCCAGTCGCTCTCGGAGCGGCAGCGGGCGGCGGCTTCGAGGCCGGCCATCTGCGCGCCGTCGCGGAGTTTTTTGAATGCATTCTGGATGCCCTCGGTGGTCATCGTCTGCATCCAGGCGCGCTTCACTGGCAGCTTGGATTTGGCCAACTGATAAAGGTAGGCGAAGATCAGCTCACCCTCGCGCCCGGCATCGCAAGCGTTGATGACCTGGTCGATGTCCTTGCGGGCGAGGAGCTTTTTAAGGTGGGTGAAGCGATCCTTGGAGCCTTCGATGGGCTTGAGGCCGAAGGTTTCGGGGATGATGGGCAGCATCTCCAGGCGCCAGAAGCCGTATTTCTTCTTGTCGATGTCCTCAGGCATTTCGAGTTCCACCAAGTGACCAACGGCTGACGAGATCACGTACTCGTCGTTTTCGTAGTGGTCGTCTTTCTTGGGGATTTTACCGAGGGCCTTGGCTAGATCTGCGGCCACGGAGGGCTTCTCGGCGATGATGAGGGACTTCATTGGGAAGGGAGCGGTTACGGGGCACCGACGCGGATTTCAAGGATTTGTTTTGCGCGATTGGGCCGTTTCCCTGCGGAAACCTGAACCCAAAATAAAAAAGCCGACCCATGCAGGGCCGGCTTTTTTATTAACCTAGACTGAGATTAATTCGCTTAAGCGGCCGGGGCGGCCTTGGGCGTCTCGGCCAGGGCGGCGTCGAGAGCCTTGATCAGCTCGGCGATGGTCGCGTCGGTTTCGTCACCCATGTTCGAAATACGGAAGGTCTTGCCCTTCAGTTTGCCGTAACCGCCGTCGATCACCAGCTTGTGCTTGGACTTGAGGACCTTGTTCAACACGCCGAGGTCGATGTTCTGGGTGTTGGCAAAGCAGTTCAGCGCGACCGAGCCATAGCCTTCCTTGGGGAAAAGCTTAAAGCCCTTCGAGAAGATGAAGTCTTGCACCATCTTGTTGAGGCGGGCGTGGCGGGCGTAACGGGCTTCGATGCCCTCGGCCATGATGTCCTCAAGCTTGGACTTCAGCGCGTAGATCAGGGCGATGCACGGGGTGCTCGGGGTCATGCCGGCCTCGTGGTTCTTCTGGAACTCGATCAGGTCGAAATAATACCCGCGGTCCTTGGCGAGAGCGGAGCGCTCCAGGGCCTTCTTGGAAACGGTGATCAGCGCCAGGCCCGGGGGCATGGCGAGGGCCTTTTGCGAACCGGTGATGACGATGTCGATACCGAGCTCGTCCTTTTTGATTGGAACGACGGTGAAGGAGCTGACCGTGTCGATGATCGAGATAACGTCAGGGAACTCGCGCAAGACGGCGGCGAGCGCGTTGATGTCGCTCATCGTGCCGGTGGAGGTCTCGTTGTGAATGATGGTGACGCAGTCGTAGGCGCCGGTGGCGAGTTCCTTGCGGACGGCCTCGGGATCGACCGGCTGGCCCCAGTCAAACTTGAGGGCGGTGGCCTGTTTGCCGCAGCGCAGGGCGACATCGTTCCACTTGTCGGAGAACGCGCCATTCATGCAGTTCAGCACCTTCTTATGGCAGACGTTGCGCAGTGCGCCTTCCATCACGCCCCAGGCGGAACTGGTGGACAAGTACACCGGGTCCTTGGTGTAGAAGAGCGCCTGCAAGTCCGGTTGAATGGAGTTGTAGAGCGCCACGAAATCGGTGCTGCGGTGGCCGATCATGGGCTGAGCCATGGCGCGCAGGGTCTTGTCGGAGACGGCAATCGGACCGGGGATGAAGAGTTTGTAGCTCATGGGCGTGTGTGGATGTCCACCGGCGACGCGCCCCGGAGGATGTCGGCAACTTGCAGAGGATTAAGTTGCGTGACCCGGCTTGCGGCGTGGTAGAACTGTCAGCCAATCGCCCCCGCCCGCCCTCCGTCAACTCCCTAATCCGTCCGCATGTCGTCCTGGCTCAAACGCCAACTCAACACCTTCGAACACTACACGATCGATGTCATTTTCGGTCGCCGTGAAGGGGTGCGCGCGACCGTGTTCGCGGGGTTTTTGCAGGGTTTATCTTACCTTTTCAGCGGAATCGCTCAGTCTCGCCTGTGGCTTTACCAGAAACGCATCCTTCACGACCAACCGCTGGGCTGCCTCGTCGTGGTGGTGGGTAACTTGACCGTCGGCGGCACCGGCAAGACTCCAGTGGTGGAAAAATTCGCCGCCGCCCTGCGCGACCGCGGTCGCAAAGTCGCCATCCTCTCGCGCCGTTACCGCAGTAAATCCGCTCCGATGTGGAAAAAATGGTGGTACCGCCTCTCGCACACCGAAGAGCCGCCACCCCGCATCGTCAGCGACGGCAACCGCGTATTACTCGACTCCGAAACTGCCGGCGACGAGCCCTACATGCTGGCGCGCAATCTCCCGGGCGTGCTCGTCATCGTGGATAAAAACCGCGTCAAAGCCGGCGCCTACGCCATCAAAAAGTTCGGCTGCGACACGCTCATCTTGGACGACGGTTTTCAG
>JBILJE010000281.1:0-4133 GCA_044377395.1 Rariglobus sp.
ATCTTAGCGTTCATTAGCGGTTAAAAATTCCGTTGTTTGGTGTTTGGATGATCGGTCGCTACTGACGTGATCACGGTAGTGGTCGGGTTTTAATGCGTTTGAATGCAAAATGGTATGACAGGTCGTTCACCCGCTCGACACACTATTTGGATATCAGACAGAGGCTAAAAACACCCAGTATGTTTCGCCTTAAAACGTGTATCCGAACACGGACGACACGGAGGTCGTCACTCCAGGGGGAAGCGCGGGATCGAGGGAGGGCCCACCTCAGTGTGGGATTGAGTTAATTCTTAGACTGGTGACCCCATGCAGGTGTTTATCGTAACCCCTGAGCAGGGTCACACACGTGCCACCCTCAGCTCGGGTGCAAGCGAGTGCCCTCACGCAGCCCGTTATTTCGGTCCAGCCGGATATGCCAATGTTCCCCTTGATTCGCGTTCTAGGTGAACAGCATCGGCCCTCCGTTGAGTCCACGGTCAAAGCCCCTTCGGCCACGCTCTCCGAGGCCTTGCGCGTGAAGCTTAGGAGCTACCCCTTCAGCGTGTGCTCAAACTGAGCGCGAAATTGAGGCCGGTGATAACGATTGATCGCTGAAGGGCGGACAGCAAAAAGGCACCGGTGTTAAACCGGTGCCTTTTATCCAAAATGGTGGACCGTAGCGGGGTCGAACCGCTGACCTCCTGCATGCCATGCAGGCGCTCTACCAACTGAGCTAACAGCCCTAACGAACTGACAAGAGTTGTGGAAAATCAGGTTTTCGAAGCGGAAGGCAAGCGGTTTTTTAAAAACTTTTATGGCCCCTAGTCGACGCAGGCTGCGCCGCTCGCAAAACACTCCGGCCGCGCACCACGCCAACTCACGGCCGCCGCTGTGCTCAATCGAACTGCTTCAGGTTAAAGGCGAAAAAGTTATCCAGTTCCAACAGGCTGCTAAACTGGGTGCTGTTGCGCTCGATCCGCGCTAAAATCACGTCCACTGCGGCGAGCAGCTTTTCATAAACCTCGCGCCGCCCCTGCTGGGGCAACGCGCTCAGGTCGCTCACCGCAGCCCGGTCGCGCTGGGGATGCAGCGCCTTATAACCGGCGTAGTCGGTACGATAAACCGCCAGCGCGCGCGTGATCAGCCCGGGGGTGGCGCCGCGCTGACTCAAATCGTCGCGGCTGAGGAGCAACACCGCTGTAGCGATGGCGAGAATGCGGTCGTCGTTGGCTTTGATTTTTACGCCCATGTCGGCACAGGTAATGGGCACCGACCCAGTCCGACGCCAATGTTTTCCAGCGCGGCCCGCGTGATCGCAGGATGGGAGTCGGGCCGAAGGGCCGTCCGAGGCCATCGCCCCATGTCAAACCCCGCTTTTTCAAACATCAAAACCTGCGCCGATTATCAATGGGCGGACTGATCCTCTTGGCCTACATTCTCGACTCGTTGCTTTAAAATGGGCAGCAGGTCCTTCGCCGTCTCAAATTTACCTGCCTTCATCGCCAGACCGATTTCATCAATCAGCATAAGTGCCGATTTCTGCATCTGTACTTGTTGGGTGATATCGCGACCGATGCCGATCAGGCCGACGATGCTCCCCGAGCGATCGCGCAAAGGAAGTTTTGTGGTCAAACTCCAGCACACCTCACCCGAGGGACCGACAAGCTTTTCTTTACGATTAACAATGGACTGCCCGCTCCCCAAAACGGCCATGTCATCCATGTAAAAAGCGGCCGCCATTTTATCGGGGAAAAAAGAATAATCATCCTTTCCCAACGCCTCGGCTTCCGACTTAACCCCTAAATTTTTAAGGTCAGCGGTATTGGCCAGTATTTTCCTGGCTTGGGCATCCTTCACGTAAATCCAATCAGGCAGAACATCGATCAGCGCACGCAGTAGCCCCTTCTCGTTGTTCAAGTTCTTGATGGTGATATCCATGGTTTTTCCAGATAAAAACGGCTTATTCTGCGCCGCAGTTGGCCTGTTTTTTGTAGGCCGATATCAGTCGATGGCCAAGACTTGTCAATGCACCCACTGCGGGCGCGGGACGAAGGGGCGACATCCGGCGTCCGCTTTCACTCGTCGATAAACACGTCGAGCTGCTGGCCCACGTACACCGCTCGATCAGTCGTGGGGGTGAACAGGTAGATGATCTGTAACACCCGCGTATCCACCCGCTCGGTGCTGGCACCGGTCAGGGATTTTTTGGGCACCACAAACGGCTCGATGCGCACGAAGGTCATGGGAATCGGGCGCGCCGAGTCGCCCTTAAGGTAACCGACGGCGGCACGGCCGGATTTGACCCGGGGCGCGATCTGCTCGTCGACGTCGGCGCGCACCTGCACCTGCGAGAGGTCGCCGAGCACGAGCGGAGGCGTGGCGGCCCCGGCGGCGACGAATTCGCCAGCGCGGTTGTTCACCTGCAAAACGGTGCCGGCGACCGGTGCCCGCACGGTCAGCCGATCAAGCAGGAGCCGGGTCTGGGCAACGCCGGCCTGGGCGGCGGCGAGCTGGGCCTGAGTGACCGCGAGTGCGTCGTGCAGGGTTTCCCCGTTTTCGGCCGGAGCCGCCCCCGCAGCGATGAGCTTTTCAGCGCGGGCCAGTTGGGTGCGCAGACTGGCCAACTGGGCATCGGCCACCACGACCTCGGCGGTGCGGGTGAGGAGCTGGGCTTGCAGCTCGCGGTCGTCGAGTTGCAGCAAGGGCGCACCGGCCTCGACGTGGTCCCAGTTGGCGACGAACACGCGGGTCACCAAGCCGGACACGGGAACACCGATAGCGGTGTTTTCGCGCAACGCCTCGACGATCCCCGAGGCGCCAATTCCACCGTGGGCAAAGGGCTTGGTCGGCGGGGCCACCGGCGGGGGCGGATTGGGCTGGTTGAGCTGGGTGCGGAACGAAAGGACAAAGGTCCCGGCGGACACCAGCCCGGCCAAGGACAGCCAGAAGGAAATTTTACGCAGAAGAATCATGGTGTTAAATCGAGGGGTGGGCGGCGGCGATGTCGGCGGGATTAGCCAGCACGCGGGTGATGCGGCCGTCTGCCATTTCGGCCATGCGGTCGGCGTAACGATAGATGCGCGGGTCGTGGCTGACCACGATGACGGTGCGGCGCGGGTCGCGGGCGAAAGCGGTGAGCAGCTCCATGACTTGCTGGCCGGTGCGGCTGTCGAGCGCGCTGGTCGGCTCATCGCACACGATCAGCGTGGGGGCGTGCACGAGGGCGCGGGCGATGGCGATGCGCTGCTGCTGGCCACCGGAGAGGCGCTTGGGCGGCTCATCTTCACGGCCTTTTAAGCCGACCTGCGCCAAAATCGCCCGCGCCCGCGCTTCGGCTTCGCGGCGGCTGCAACCCTGGATGAGCAGGGGGACGGCCACGTTTTCCCACACGCTGAGGGTGGCGATCAGATTAAAATCCTGGAAAATAAAACCGATGTGCTCGCGGCGGAAACGCGTCAGCTCGGCCTGGCTCATCGTGCCAAGCCGGTAGCCGAGCACGTTGCTCTCACCGGTGTCGGCGTGCAGCGTCCCAGTCAGGATGGAAAGCAGGGTGGTTTTCCCGCAGCCGGAGGGGCCCACCAACATCATGAGTTCGCCCAGGCGGGCGTCGAAATCGGCCTGCTGCAACGCCACCGTGCGCGAGTCGGCGGAACCAAAGGCCTTGGTGATGCCGGTCAGTTGAAGCGCCAGCGGGGCCGTCAGCGGGGCGAGAGTGGGTGAATCCGTAGCCATCGGATTAGCTACGGAAGACGATCGCCGGCTCAAGGCGGGCGACCTTGATAATGCCCAGCACCGAGGCCAGGGCGCAGATAAACAGGACGGCGGCCAGCACGCCGACCGGGATGTGCCAGAGCATCAAAAACGGAACCCGCCCGGTTTTAATGGCGGCCCGGCCGATCAGCGAAACCACCCCCAGCCCGAAGCCGTAACCGATCAGGCCGACGGCGAAGGATTGCAGGATCAACATGCGGCACAGGGTGGCCGTGCTGGCGCCCATGGCCTTGAGCGCGCCCAGATTGCGGAGGTTTTCCAACACAAAGGAATAAAAGGTCTGCCCCGAGATGACGGTGCCGATGATAAACCCGATGGTAACGATCAGGCCGACGTTGATGGGGATGCCGGTGTTTTTCACGTACCACCAGATGGTGGACCAC
>JBILJE010000282.1:0-4113 GCA_044377395.1 Rariglobus sp.
CGAGGATGAGACCCAATCCGAATTTAAGCGCCCAGAACTTGTGCATGACGCCCGCCAGGAGGAAGAACAGGGCCCGCAGACCCAGAATAGCAAAGATGTTGGAGGTGAAAACAATCAGCGGCTCCTTGGTAATGGCGAAAATCGCCGGCACCGAATCCACCGCGAAGACGATGTCCGTCACTTCGATAAAGACCAAGCACACTAACAAAGGAGTGGCGTGGAGCACACCGCTTTTGCGCAGGAAGAACTTGTCGCCGTCCAAGGTGGGCGTGATGGGCAAAAACTTCTTCAAAAGACGGATGATCGGGTTTTTCTCCGGCTCGATTGGCTTTTCCGAGGCGAACAGGATCTTGATGCCAGTCAGGATCAGGAAAATGCCGAAGATCCAGATGACCCACTCATACTGCATGAGCACGGAGCCCAAGGAGATAAAGATGACGCGGAAAAACAACGCGCCCAAAATGCCGTAGAACAGCACGCGATGCTGGTACTTGGCCGGAATTGCGAAGTAGGAAAACACCACCACAAATACGAAGATGTTGTCCACCGAGAGGGCCTTCTCGACTACGAAGCCGGTCAGAAACTCGAGCGCAGACTGGTTGGCCAGCCGCGTGGTCTCGGCGGCGATCGCCGCGGCACCAGTTATACCTTGCGCCGTAAGCGCGTCCAGCAAGGGCGGATACTGGGGAAATTTCCACAGCGAGTATTGCCAAAACCCGTAGGCGAAAAGCATCGCCAGTGAGATCCATGCCACACTCCAGCCGGCGGCCTCTTTGACCGTCACGACATGGGCGTCGCGGTGAAACACGCCCAAGTCGAGAGCGAGCATGCCGAGCACGAACAACGTAAAGAGGCCATAGAGCCACCAGTAGTCGGCGATAGGGAAGAGCATTATATTTTGCATGTAGTAAGAAATAGGGCCCGTGGGCGGTTTGTGACTGAACGGTTTCGGACCTCGCTATCAAGGCTGGTGCTTAGGTTTGGAAACGAATTCGGCGAATTCCAGCCTATTACAACTCGTATTTGAGCCGGTCGCCGTCGCGGCGCAGGGTGCGACAGGGCTACTGGTGGGCTGTAACATTTAAAGTGTCGGATTCAGAATCCGGAATTTTAACGCAAAGTTCGCCAAGACCGCAAAGGACCGATCCTAGGTCCGACTTCTTAGCGTTCTTTGCGATCTTAGCGTTAAAACTCCGCATCAGTCAGACACTCGTCCACGTTCAGCTACCTCTATCCGACACTTTAAATGTTACAGTCTATTACGTTCCGGCTTCTGCTGCCGCCGCCCCCCCCCCTCCTGCATTTCGCCTCAAGGGCTGGTTTTAAGCCCCACTTGACGCGATTCTGTCACAATTGTAACACAACCGCCATGAGATCGTAACAATCGGTTGATAACTTGTACCCCGATTCGCACTGACCGTGCCGACTCAGTTTAAACCACAAACACCCACGAACATGGCTAACACATCACTCAAAACGCTCGCGCTGCTCGGCAGCCTTGCAATCGGCTCCGCCTCTGTGGCGTTCGCCCAAGACAGCGGTCCGATCATCGACAAACTCGTCGCCAAGGGCCTCCTCACCGACCAAGAGGGCGAAGACCTCCGCGCTGAAATGCTCCGCGACTTCGGCCACTCCTCTGCCGGTAAACTCGATATCTCCTCCGGCGTCACCAAGCTGAAGATCTCCGGCGACGCCCGCGTGCGTTACCAGTTTGATAACGAGCAGGGTAACAAGGACACCGCAGCCAATATTGCGGCTGGCGATAAGGATCGTAACCGCTACCGTTATCGTGTGCGCCTCGGCCTCGAGGCCGAACTCGGCCCCAAGTGGACGGCCGCCACCCGTCTGGAGACCGCTGGTGGTGCGACCTCGACCAACGCAGATCTAGGCGATGGTGGTGACAACTTTAGCAAATCGAATGGGGATGCCGTTTTCTTCGGCCAAGCTTACATCAACTATAAGGACACCGGCGTTCTCGATTCCGATTCCGTCGATGTGCGCGTGGGCAAACTGACACACAAGTTCTTCACTCCCGGCGTGAACGGTTTCTGGATCGACTCCGACATCAACTTTGAAGGTGCCGCCGAAGAGATCGTCTATAGCGATATCGGCCTGAAGGACTCCAAACTGTCGACCCGCGCCGGCCAGTTCATTTTGAACAACAACGCAGTTAATTCAGGTGCAAGCGGTGCAGGCAGTGCCACAACTGCCGCAACCGGACAATCTGTTAGTCCCTCGATGCTTTTGATGGGCCAAGTTGAATACGCCACCAAGTCGTGGAAAGTCGCCCCGACCGTGGTCAGTTTTGCTGCTCCCTCCCGCCACGATACAACAACTATTACGGCAGTTACGGGTACTGACGTAAATATTTACGACAACCTCGCTGCGATCATCGTCCCCTTTGAGTACACCCTCAAGCTGGGCAGCAATCCTTTGGCCCTCTATGCCACCTACGGTTACAACACCTCGGGTGAAAACCGTGCCCGTCGTTTGAGTGGCGGATCCGGAGCAAACGATGCCACCATGTACAACGTGGGCGTACGGTACGGTCAGAACAAGCAGGCCGGTGATTATCAGTTGGTCGGCGAATACCGTCACGTCGGAAACGGTGCCTACTCTTCCCTCCTGTTGGACTCCGATTTCAACGGTGGTTTGCTCAACGCCCAAGGTTACATCCTCTCGGGTTCCTACAGCTTCACCTCCGCAGTCACTGCCACCATCACCTACTTCAACTCCTTCAATATTCAGGATAATCTGGATACTGGATCTACTTCAGGTACTCCGACCAACCGCGGCAACGGCTTCGGTGCCGCCCAGGTCCTCCAAGTTGACCTGTCGGCCAAGTTCTAATCGGCCCTCTTAACACTACCCAAAGGCGCGGGCCTCACCGCACGCGCCTTATTTTCCTTTTTTCAATTTCGTCTTAAAATTATTAAGTCATGAACAAGTCACTCGTCATTCTCGCCGCGTTGCTCGCCTCCGTTGGCAGCGCTTCCGCTCAAAAGCTGGTCATCAAGGGTTCCGACACCCTCGGTGCCAAGCTCGTCCCCACCCTCGCCGAAGAGTACAAGGCGGCAAACCCCGGCGTTTCCTTTGAAATCGCTGCCGAAGGTTCCACCACCGGCATCACCGCTATCACCGACGGCACCGCCGCTATCGGCATGTCCTCGCGCCGCGCCAAGGCCACCGAAATGTCCGGTGCCGCCGCCAAGGGCGTTAACCTCAAGCCCACCATCGTTTGCTACGACGGTATGGCCGTGGTCGTGAACGAGAAAAACCCCCTCACCACCCTCACCAAAAAGCAGGTCGAGCAGGTTTTCACCGGTGACGTCTCCGATTGGTCCGCCATCGGCGGCACCGCCGGCGCGTTCTCCATCTACACCCGCAACACCTCCTCCGGCACCTACTCGGACTGGAAGGACCTCGCCATGAAGAAGCGCGACTACGCCCCTTCTTCCCAGAAGATGGCCGGTAACGAGCAGATCGTCGCCGAAATCGGCAAGAACGTGAACGGCATCGGCTACGTTGGCGTCGCTTACATCCACAGCCCCGGCATCAAGGTTGTTTCCATCGAAGGTGCCATGCCCACCAAGGACGAGATCTTGAAAAAGACCTACCCCTACGCCCGCCCTAACTTCTACTACACCAACGGCGAAGCCTCCGGCGAAGCCGCCAAGTTCATCGCCTTCACCCACAGCGAGGCCGGCCAGAAGATCGTCGAAAAGGTCGGTTTTATCCCGGTTAAGTAAGTACCGGAAGAAGCTAAATCCAGTCCACACGGAGGTGGACCCTCCCTCGGAGGGACGACCTCCGTGTCTTCGTGCTCGATCACGGGTAACGGCCAATCTGATTTCGGGTTTTAACTTCCCCACCCCATCACAGGTTTTGTCACCTAACTGTCACGAAGGCCCGCTTGACCACCAGGTAAGCGGGCCTTTCGCTTTATCTTCGGCGCATATGTGCCGTGACTCGCCAATTTTTTCAACGCTCCCGCCCAGCCCATGTCGCCCGACGCCATTCCACCGCCTCCGCAGAAGCCCTTTGTTATCCAAAAGGCCCGCACGCGCTTTTTTGGGCTAACTCTCGACGAGACCATCCGTGTGTTTTTCGGCG
>JBILJE010000284.1:0-4093 GCA_044377395.1 Rariglobus sp.
AAACTATGTCATTGCCAGCCAAACTTATCGAGGAATTTATGAACGATGTGTTTAAAAAAAATAAAAAAAAATCCTCAGCCTCATTGGCCTTAAGATTTCATGAGCCAAACCGCCCTCACCGTTATCGTCAGCACCTACAATCAACCGGCAGCGTTGGAGTGTATTCTGACGGCTCTGCGCGGGCAAACGCTAATACCCGCAGAAATCATCGTGGCTGACGACGGTTCTAAACCGGAAACGGCCAGCGTCATCCATCGCCACCAGCTCCAACCAGGCCCCCCGATTAAACACTGTTGGCACGAGGACCAGGGGTTTCGTAAAACCATCATTCTAAACCAGGCCATCGCCTCGGCCACCTCCCCCTATATTGTTTTTTTGGACGGCGACTGTGTCCCATCCCGCCACTTTATTGCTGACCACGCCGCCTTGGCGGAGACCGGGTATTTTGTCCAAGGGCGCCGGGCGTTTATTGCCGAGGTGTCGGTCGCAGACTTCGTAGCGGGAAAAGTTTCGCTGACTCGTCTCGCTCTTACCGGACAATTGAGCGGGCTTTTTAAAGCAGTTCGGCTCCCCTGCCCCATCGTTCGTATAAATCAGGGACAGCGCGGTTTGATCGGCTGCAATCTTGCCGTGTGGCGCGAGGACTTGCTAGCGATTAATGGCTTTGATGAGTCGTACGCGGGCTGGGGAATGGAAGATTCCGATTTGTGCAGTCGACTCTATCACCTCGGGAGGCAGCGGAAGTTGGTCCACGGCCGGGCGCTGGTTTATCATTTAAACCACCCGGTGGCTTCGCGTTCCCAAGTGCAAACCAACCAAGCGCGCTTGGCCGCGGTTTTGGCGAGTCGGGCAGTCCGCTGCGAACAAGGAATTGATCAACACCGGCGGTAATCGGAGTAATACCCATTACACAGCTATTCAGGACTTTTAACGCAAGGACGCTAAGGCGCGAAGTATGAGACAACTCGTTTTGAGCGAATGCTTTCTTTGCGCCACTGCGAATTTGCGTTAAAGACCCAGTTTGGTTGCTAAAGAGTATAAGGGGGGGGGCTGCAACGTTTCATTGGGCCACCTCAAGCGATTGGCCACAAAAACCACCAACTGACACAAAAACGGGAGCCCCGATCTATTTAACCGCGAAGGCTCGCTAAGTTGCGCGAAGAACAACGCAATCACTACCGTCTTTGCACTTTTGGGGTTGGTGCGATCACTCAGGATTCTTGACCTGTGATCACTTTTGAGCACTTTCAAGCCATGGCTGCAACCACCCTGTTTCGTTCCCGTGTCCCCACGGCCCGCCTGAGAAACGCCGAGAAAATCCTGGCTCGCTTAGGCATGAAACCCAGCGATGCCTTTAACATTTTCCTGGCTCAGATTGAAATCCGTAAAGACTTCCCCCTCACCGTTACGACCGCCCCTGAACGCCTGCTAACCACGGAGGCCCAAGGCAAACAGTGGGAGGATTCATTAGGTGCCTACTAAAGCCCAACCCGGCGAAGTGTGGATAGTTGATTTGGGCATGGCTGCAAAAGAGCGCCCGGTTCTGGTCTTGGCTTTTCCCCTTCCCGATGATGCCCGCAGCTTGGTCGTTGTCGCTCCCCTCACGTCGCAAATCCGCGGCTATCGTGGGGAAGTTGACCTCGGTAAACCCCGCTGGTTGCCCAAACCTTCAGCCGTAAACATCCAGGGGCTTGCGAGTGTCGACCACCAAGCGCTTCTGCGCAAACTTGGCGCGCTGCCGACCACCCAAATGGCGGAGGTCAAACAGGCGCTCCGGGACCTCTTAAGCCTCTAACGCCTAGTTTTACATGAGCCGCCCCATTGCATGGCAACGCGCCCCCCTTTCGGCCGACGTTAAGAAGATCTTGGTCATCAAGATCAAATACATCGGTGACGTCGTCCTGGCCGTGCCGGCCCTTCGCGCCTTGCGCGCCCGCCACCCCCAGGCGGAAATCCATCTCCTCACCGCCGAGGACGCCGCCCATGGCCTGCGCCACTTGCCTTGGCTGACCCGCGTCTGGGCCCTGCCCCGTACCCGCGGCAAACTCCGCCTCGCCGACACCCTGCCGATGCTAAGCGCCCTTCGACAGGAGCGTTTTGACGCCTCCGTCGACCTGGTCGGCAATGACCGCGGCGCCTACTTGAGCCGCTTCATCGGCGCCCCCCGCCGGCTCGGCGTAGTCGTGACTGACGCGGGCTCCCCGTTGCTGGCCAAGCTGATGTACAACGAGCTCATCGACGATCCCGATACCACGCGGCATCAATCGGTGCGCGATTATTACATCCTCCAGGCGTGGGACATCCCCCAACCCACTAATTGGGAAGCGGAAGTGCGCGCTGATCCGGCCTTGGCGACCACCGCCGCCGAATGGCTGCCCGGCAACCCCGTGTTGCTCCACGTTTCCACCAGCCAGGTAAAAAAGGAATGGGCGAGCGAAAGCTGGATCGAGCTGGGGCAGCGACTGGTCGCAGCAGGACAGTCCGTGGTTTTTTCAAGCGGGGCCAGTGCGCGTGAACAGGCGCTCCTAGAGCCGCTCCGCGCCGCCGGATTCACCTGCCTGCCGCCAACACCGGGATTGGATTTGTTTATAGCGATTCTTGCGCGCCCCAAACTCTTTATATGTGGCGACACCGCCCCGCTGCATTTGGCGGCGGGTTTGGGCGTATCGACCATTGGACTCTTTGGGGCGACGAGTTCGGCGTGTTGGGCACCACTGGGGGCCAATCAAGTGGCCCTGCAGGGAGCTGAATGCGTTTGCAGCGGCCATTGGCGCGAGTGCCAAAATAACCAACCGTGCTTACAGGTCATTACCCCTGCTGCGGTGATGAAGCACGTGCACGGCATCCTATCTTCTTAGCGGCTCGAACACGGACGACACGGAGGTCGTCCCTCCGGGGGAGGCGCGGGATCGTGGGTGGATCCACTTCCGAATGAAGTTCTTCCATTTCTTTGCTGGATTTTCAGTTCGGCATTTTGGCTCCGCATCATACTCAAGTTGCTTAATCAGCAACAGTTTGATAACCATTGGTTTTCCAACATAAGGCTGCGGCCCCCGACGTAATACTGCGCCTTATTCTATAGTTATAGTGGATTAAACGTGGATACGCTCATGGAACCTTAAATTTGATTCGCCCCCCGCCTATCTCGCCGCTCAACTTAGTTTTTTCGACTTCCCGCCTCCCCTACTCCCTGCCCCATGAGCACACCCCATTCACTGCCTGAAAAGACCTCTGCCACTTCACCTGAGGCCAGCCAACCCGGTGGCCAAAAAACCTGGTCGAACGGCTCGCTCACTTACACCTTAGGCGGGTTGCTAGTGCTTATGCTCTTGCTGCTCGGAGGTGATTTTGCCTGGTCGATGCGCGAGCGTTCGGTTCAGCCGCTTTTTCAAATCCTGCTGCGTAAGTTCGAGGCCTCTGACTTCTTGACCAGCTTGCTGATCGGCTCGATTCCGGCCTGTATTACCATATTGGTTTGGCCTGTAGTGAGCGTGTGGAGCGACCGCACACGCACCCGCTGGGGTCGGCGCATCCCGTTCCTGTTTTTCCCAACCCCATTTATATTCGGAGCCATGGTCGGCTTGGGTTATGCGCCTGAGATTGGCGTGTGGGTGCAGAAGCTCGTCGGTTCCACCGGCAACCCTAACCCCTATATTCTCGGGGTGTTCGGCTTTTTCTGGGTGGTGTTCGAGGTATTTGCCCTAGTCACCAACAGCGTGTTTTATGGCTTGGTTAACGACACGGTTCCACGCGCTATGATCGGGCGCTTCTTCGGTTTGTTCCGCATGGCCAGCTTGGGGGCCGGAGTGTACTTTAATTTCAGCTTGATCGGGTATGCCGAGACCCACGCAAAAGAGGTGTTTTTGGGCATCGCCGCCTTGTACTTGGTTGGCTTCACCGTCATGTGCTTGTTTGTCAAAGAAGGCACCTACCCACCACCACCGCCTGCGGTCGAGAATGACAACCTCATCGCCAAGGTAGGGCGCTATTTCCGTGAGTGCACCCAGCACCGGTTTTACACTTATGCCTTCATCACCCTAGCGGTGGCCAACCTCGCGAATATGCCGATCAACTTATTCGCCATTTACACCTC
>JBILJE010000285.1:0-4070 GCA_044377395.1 Rariglobus sp.
ACCCGATGGCCGGTCCGAAGTTTCAAAAACTGCGCGCCTCCAGTTACCGCGCCGGTCGCGAAGGCCACACCTTCTTTTGGTATCCGGGCGTGGGGCCGGTGGACGCCAAAATCGAGGCTGGTTTAAACATGTGTCCGACGCCTGGCTGAAGGCCAAGGACGGCCGCGAAATGGCCTTCGACATGAGCAGTTTTAACATTGAAGAAATCCGCCTACGCGGGGCGGCGGTGGCGCTCGACGCGAATGGCAACGTGGCGGCCTTCGCCACCTGGCTGCCCTACCGGCAAGAGCGCGGACGCTGCCTCGATCTGATGCGCTACGATTCCCCGGTGCACGGCATCATGGATTTTGTGATCGTCGAATCGATACGCGTCTTCCGCGACAAGGGCCTCGATGAAGTCAGTCTGGCCAACGCCCCGCTGGCCAATACGGCGGAGCCGGAAAACACCCACGACCGGGCGATGCGTTACATTTACCGAAACTTCAACCGGCTCTACGGCTACCGTACGCTGTTTGAGTTTAAGAAGAAGTATTTCCCGGTGTGGCGCGGCTCGTACCTGGCCTACCGCAGCACGGCCAAACTGCCGTGGATTGGCTACGCGATGGTCAGCATCCACGTGCCCGGCGGGGTGTGGAAACTCCTGCGCTCGTAGGCGCGGGAAGACGGATGGGGGGAGGGGAGTGCGGACACCTTTAAATCGAGCCCTCCCTGAAGAAAGAGAACGAGTAGGAGTAAGAGAACGAGAATGATTCAATCCCTTGGGCGTCCCGCCTCACGTCCGCCGCCGCACTCGTTCTCCTACTCCCATTCGTCCAGGGGATCGTCACGCCGGTTTAACACGCGCTAACCACCGCCGGCTTTGACAGCGCAGCCCATTCGCGAGATTGACCCGTATGTCCGTCTACCTCCAACAAGCCCGAATCACGCTGCGGCTCGCGCTGCCGATGGTGGTCGGGCAGGTCAGCCAGATGCTGCTCGGGGTGATCGATAGCGTGATGATCGGCCGGTTGGGCGCAGTCCCGCTGGCGGCGTCGGCGTTCGTCGGCGGCGTGTTCATGCTGTTTTTTATGGTGGGCGTCGGCCTGTTGTTACCCGTGGCCGTGCTGGTCTCGCGCGAACACGGCGCCGGTAAAACCCACGACGTTGCCCAGTGGCTTCAGCAGGGCACGGTGTTGGCGGTGTTGGCAGGCCTGGCCGAAGTCGGCCTGATGCTGGCGCTGTGGAGCGTGTCGACCCACCTCGGTCAACCACCTGAAGTCCTCGCGGAGGCGGGTCCATTCTACGGGTTAATCGCGGTTTCCCTGCTGCCGGCGATGCTGTTTCAAGTGTTCAGGCAATACGCCGAAGCCCTGGGCCACCCGTGGACCCCGATGGCGCTGATGCTCGGCGGAGTCGCCCTTAATGTCGGGCTCAACTGGGTGTTGATCTACGGGAACCTAGGGGCGCCGGCGCTGGGCCTGGAAGGGGCGGGCTGGGCGACACTGGCGGCGCGAGTTGCGGTGTTGGCCGCCATTATCGTGTGGCTGCGGCGAACGGCTGCGTTTAGGGGCGTTTGGCCCGCTGCATGGCTACGCTGGCCTGCGGCGGGGCGTTTGCGCGTGATTACGGGGCTTGGCGGGCCGGCTGCGGCGATGTTTTTCATGGAAGTGGGAGCGTTTATGGCCGCCACGCTGATCATGGGCTGGCTGGGAGCGGAAGCACTGGCGGCACACCAAATCGCGCTCAGTTGCGCGGGATTTATGTTCATGTTTCCGCTGGGGCTTTCCATGGCGGTAGGTATGCGCCTGGCCAAAGCGGCGGGCGAAGGGCGCCACGATTTACTCCGGCCCATTGCCGGCGGGGCGCTGGCGATGGGCTGGGCGGTCATGAGTGTTTCGGCGGTGGTGTTTGCGCTATTCGGGGAGGAGTTGGCGCGCGGTTTCGTGGACGAACCCGGAGTGATCGTGCTGGCCACGCGGTTGCTGGTGGTGGCGGCCATTTTCCAACTGTTCGACGCCGCCCAGGTGATTGGCGCCGGGGCTTTGCGCGGTCTGGCCGATGTGCGGGTGCCCACGGTGATCACCTTTATTGCCTACTGGGTTTTGGCCATCCCCTGCGCCTACGGGCTGGGGCTGCACACGAGCCTGGGTGCGGTCGGTGTGTGGACCGGTCTGGCGATCGGTCTAGGTGTAGCCGCAGTGCTCCTGGCCATCCGCTTCTGGCAGTTAACGCGAACTCTGTTACCCAGCCCAAAGCCTACCCCATTGGGTTAGGCTTTTCCGTCAGACGCTGGCGGACATCGGCGAGGGTGAGTCCGTCGATCTGGAGGAGTTTTTGACGCGATTTGTCACCCAAAGCCACCGTCACCGCGCGCCGAGGAAGGCCGAGGCTGTCGGCAATGAATTCGCACAACTCGTCATTGGCGCGGCCCTCAAGGGCCGGGGCGTGGACTTTCACCTTCAGGGCATCGCCCAGCCAGCCCACCACCGCATTGCGCGGGGCGTTGGGAATGGCTTTAATCGCCAGTTTACAGCGGGTCTCGGGAGGCATGGCAGGCACTCGATAAAGGCTAACCCAATAGGTTAGCCTTTATGCTCGGCGGGGAGCTCTAAGCCAACGCCTCGGCGAGTGCGGCGATGATCTCTTCGGCGGGTTCGCAGCCGATCGACAGGCGCATCAGCTCGGGGTGCAGCCCGGAGGCGGCCAGCGTCGCGCGGCCGCTCTCGCTGGTCACTAGGTCGTAGTGTGCCAGATAAATAAAGGGACAGATCAGCGTATGCTTCATCCCGAAACTGGGGCCTTTCGGCAGGCGCAACCGGTCGTAAAAAGCCGCCACCGGCATGTCCACCACCAGCGAAATCATACTGCCGATCGACTCGGGGCTGCGGGCGAGCGCAAGGTAGTTGTCACGAGAATCCGGATGTAACGACCAGTACAGCTCCTTCACCTTGGGATGGGTACGCAGGAACTCTACAACCGCCGGGGTGGTGCGGTTGATCTGCGCGATCACCGCAGAGGTGTCGCCGATCTGCGCAGCTAAACGGGCGATGTCGCGCGAATACACCGGCTCCAGCGCGTGCGGCAGGCGGGCGCGCAACTCGGCGGCGTGTGTACCTTGGGGGTTAACCACCACCGCGCCGAGCATCACGTCGCCCTCGCTCGCGGTGTATTTGGTGAGTGAATTCACCACCACGTCGGCGTGAGGCAGCACGTCGATGTTGAGCGGAGAGGCAATTGTCGGGTCGATCACCAGCATCACCCCGTAACGGCGGCACAACGCGGCGATCGCCGGCAAGTCCACCGTCTGGATGAGCGGGTTGGTGGGCACTTCGGTAATAAGAGCGGCGATATGCTCGCCCTGGGAGGCAAACAGGGTTTCGAGGGCGGCCAGGTCGAAAACGTTGCTCTGATAAAGGTGATCGACGGCGGGTGTATCAGTGAACTTTTGCAGGATGGCGATGGTGTCGATGTAGAGCCAACCCAGTTGCAGCCAGCGAGTGCGGCCGAGGGGGCGCTGCAGGTCAGAGACGACGCGGAAGGTGGCGGCGATGCCGTTCATGCCACTGGTAGCCAGGAACACATCGGTGGTCGCGGCGTGTTGATAAAAGCGCGCGACGTGCCCCTTCACGTTGGCGGGTGCGTAACCCTCAAAACCCTTTTCCGCCTGGGCCTGGGCATCGTTGAGCTCGCCCACGCGAAGCAGGTAATCCTCGGCCTCGCGCGAGGAAAGGAACATTCCGGTGTGCTGGAGAAAGGTCTTGGCGCGGGCGGACAGGGCAGCGTTTTCGGGGAAAATTACTCCGGTGAGCGCGGCCTCGGCGGGCAGCAGCGTGGCGGGTTCACCCAGGTAAACGCGGAGTTGTTCGGCGGCACGAATCGACGAGGTGAGCCAAACGCTGTGACCGGCCAAGCCGAGGGTGTGCAGCAGGTGGGCGCCGGCTTGTTTGGAAAAAGGATGCACCACAAAGCGCGGGTAACCCGAGGTGAGGTGGCAAGTGACCGCAGGGTCTTTTTCCTCGTAACCGATCACATCGCGCATGGTCGGCAGACTGGCGGAGACGCCATGCAGGCTGGAAGGAATACGTTGGCCA
>JBILJE010000286.1:0-4063 GCA_044377395.1 Rariglobus sp.
CGTTGGCGAAATCGGTCGCGTGAAAGTCAAGGTGGTTGGCATTACGCGTGATCCGGCGGCCTTTTAGGCTGCTGTGCGTGCGGCAGGCCCAGTGATTTGGTGCGGTCGCCGGGAATCGAACCCGGGACACCTACTTGGAAGGAAGGAGTTTTACCTCTAAACTACGACCGCAGTGATATCACTGTAGTCAGTTTCCGCAGCAGTAGGCGTTCGGGTCAAGCCTTGGTTCGCGCGGATTAGGGATCGTTAAGTGCGAACTTTTTATGTGCTGCGGGGCGAAAATGAGTTGAGCTATACGTGGGCAGGCGGCTACTTTGAAAACGCAATGGCATTCATTACGTCGGCACCTTCAGGACAAAGTGAAAAAGCGGCACCTGCGGCTGGCGCAAGGGGGAAAAAGTTGGGTTTTCAGGCGTCACAGGCCCTCGCCAAGCAGAAGGCCTATGAAAAAAGTGCGATCAAGTATAAGTTGCCCCTCGGGGAACTGGCCATCTTCACCCAGCAGTTGTCCTCGCTCTTAAACGCGGGTTTGCCGTTGGTGCAATGTCTTGAGGCGCTGCAAGATCAGACCGAGGATCCGGTTTTTCGCATTATCATCCGCGATGTCCGCATGGATATTTCTTCGGGTAACTCCTTTTCGTCAGCGGTGAAGAAGTTTCCTCGGTCGTTCAACTCCTTGTTCACCTCAATGGTCGAGGCGGGTGAAGCGTCGGGCGCTTTGGCGGAAATTCTCAGTAAGGTGGCGATCTACTTTGAGTCCACGGTGAAGCTCACCAAAAAGGTAAAGTCGGCCATGACCTACCCGATCGCGGTCATCGGCTTGGCGGTCGCTTTGGTCAACGTCCTCCTGATTTTCGTGATTCCGGTGTTTGCGGCCATGTTTGCCGACTTCGGTTCCAAGCTGCCTGCGCCCACCCAAATGCTCATCGACTTGAGCGATTTCCTGAAGGCCAACTTCTTCTATCTTTTGGTGGTAGCGGGCGCCGCTTACTGGGGTTTTAAAAAATTCATTTCTACGCCTCGCGGACGGCGCTTGTGGCACGTGAGCCTGATGCGGGCGCCGATTTTTGGGGGGCTGATTCACAAAATTGCGCTTTCCCGCTTTTGCCGCACGTACGCCACCCTGATGCGTTCCGGCGTGCCGATTTTACGAACGCTCGAAATCGTTTCGGCGGCCAGCGACAAGGTGCAAATCGAGGATGCCTGCATCGAGGTTGCCAAGCATGTCAGTCAGGGCGGCCAGGTCTCCGAGATATTGGCGATCAATCCGTTTTTCCCGCCCATGATGAAACACATGGTCAAGGCCGGTGAATCTACGGGAAATGTGGACGGCATGATGAACAAGATCGCCGATTTCTACGATACGGAGAGTGAGGCGACCGTCGCCTCGCTGACCTCATTGATCGAGCCGATTTTGATTGTTTTCCTCGGTGTTGTGGTGGGCGGAATCGTGATGGCCATGTTTTTGCCCATATTCAAACTGGGTGCGGTGGCGGGCGGCTTGGAATAAGTGCTATAACTTGCCTTCTGCGCTTTAATGGAAAAACTCTCGGTCTTTATTCATGTCCTCTGTTCTCATCGTCGACGACTTACTCTCCATTCATGAAATGCTGGAGGCCGTGATTCAGCCCACTGGGTTTATCACTGCGTTTGCAACCGACGGAGAGAAAGCGTTGGCTCGCTATAAGGTAGAGCGGTTCGATCTGGTGTTGGCCGATATCGACATGAAGCCGATGGACGGCATCACGTTACTGAAGCAACTGAAGGCCTACGATCCGAGTTCGGTCATCATCATCATGACCGCCTACGCGAGCACCGAAAGCGCGATTCAGGCGCTCAAATTCGGGGCGTTCGACTACTTGCAGAAGCCTTTCCGGGTGGACGAATTGATCGCCACGCTCAAGCGCGGGATGGCGTTCCGTCAGACCACTGCCGAGCGAGCCAACGCATCAGCGGGTAGTCCCGTCAAGCCGGTGGATGTGGACCACCGGCTAATCGGGCAAGGTGCTTCAAATAAGCGGCTTATCCAGCAGGTGAAGAAGCTTTCGACGGTGCGTACGCCGGTTCTGTTGCAAGGTGAGGCCGGCACGGGGCGCACCACGGTGGCGGAAATACTGCACGCCGGTGGTGGTACGCCTGAAGCTCCCTTGGTGCGCATCGATTGCGCGCTGAGTTCGGCTGCCGAATTACGTGCCGGCTTGCTCGGGAGTAATGGTGCCGGAGGCACCTGGGTAGACACCGCCCGAGGTGGTACGCTGTTGTTGCAAAATTTGCATGGGCTGGATCTTGCCACACAGCAGGAATTGGTGGGCGTATTGCGCAACACGTCGCATGGGTTCCGGCTGATTTGCACAACCACCGAGGATCTTGATAAACTCACCGACGAGGGGCGTTTTAACGATGAGTTGTTCTACCGCGTCGCGTCACTACCGGTTGTGCTGACTCCATTGCGCGATCGTATCGAGGACGTGCCGCTACTGGTGAAGCATTTTTTGGGGACTGCATCCAACCCCTCCTTCGAGGCCAACCTGATTGAGTTTACGCCGGATGCGCTCGAGGTGTTACAAGCCTACCATTGGCCGGGAAATCTGTCCGAGTTGGGGCAGACGATCACCAAAATTGCCGCGACCACCTCGGTTCGCATGGTGGGTGCCGAACAGCTTCCGTTGCGACTCAAGGAGGTCAAAGATTGGCCCGCGCTTGCCGACTTCCTTGCGGTCCAAGAGCGGCAGTACGTCGAGATGGTGCTCAACGCTTGTAAAGGCGACCGCGATGCGGCCGCCAAGATCCTTGGCGTCGAGCAACTTCGGTTGACGAGCTAGGGTGTTTGGGGCGGGGGTGTTTGCCCGCGATTTTTTTCGCCGGGGAGATGTCGGTTCGCGCCGCCTTTCCGCTTGCCCCGGCACGGAGGCGGGGCAACCTCGCTGGCATTCACGTCCATGCCTAAACGTACCGATCTTCAGTCCATCCTCATTATTGGCGCCGGTCCTATTGTCATCGGCCAGGCTTGCGAGTTTGATTACTCCGGCACCCAGGCCTGCAAAGCGCTCCGCGAGGAGGGCTACCGCGTTATTTTGGTTAACTCCAATCCGGCCACCATCATGACCGATCCGGAGTTCGCCGATGTCACCTACATCGAGCCGCTCACGGTGGACAGCCTTGAAAAAATCATCGAGGTCGAGAAGCCCTCGGCTCTGCTCCCGACCCTCGGTGGTCAGACCGCGCTCAATCTTTCGATGGAGCTCTTCAAGGCCGGCATCCTTGAAAAACACGGCGTTGAGATGATCGGCGCCAAGCCCGACGCCATTAACAAGGGCGAGGACCGCGAGCTCTTCAAGCAGGCCATGATCAAGATCGGCCTCGACGTCGCCCGCTCCAAAACCGTCAAGTCCATGGACGAGGCCCGCGCCGCCGCCGCGTCAATTGGTAACTACCCGCTCATCATTCGTCCGTCTTTCACCATGGGTGGCCAGGGTGGCGGCATCGCTTACAACAAAGAGGAATTCGAGCGCATCGTCACCAGCGGTCTCGATCTGTCGCCCGTCCACGAGGTTCTCGTCGAGGAGTGTCTGCTCGGCTGGAAAGAATACGAGATGGAGGTCATGCGTGACCACAAGGACCAGTGCGTGGTGATCTGCTCGATCGAGAACTTCGATCCAATGGGCGTGCACACCGGCGACTCCATCACGGTCGCACCGGCAATGACCCTGACCGATAAGGAATTCCAGGTCATGCGCGACGCCTCCTTCGCCGTTATCCGCGAAATCGGTGTCGAAACCGGTGGCTCTAACATCCAGTTCTCCCTCGACCCGAAGACAGGCCGCCAGGTCGTCATCGAGATGAACCCCCGCGTGTCGCGCTCCTCCGCGCTTGCCTCGAAGGCCACCGGCTTCCCCATCGCCAAGATCGCCGCCAAACTCGCCGTCGGTTACACCCTCGACGAACTGCGCAACGACATCACGCGCCTGACGCCCGCCAGCTTCGAGCCGACCATCGACTACGTCGTCACCAAGATCCCGCGTTTCACCTTCGAGAAATTCCCCGACGCCGACGCCACGCTGAC
>JBILJE010000052.1:0-13754 GCA_044377395.1 Rariglobus sp.
CCTGGCGACGAATTGCCCGACGAACCCGCAGACGAATGATTATCTGGCTCCTTCAAGACCGGCTGCGCAGCGGAGGCACCGAAAGGCAAACCGTGCTGTTGGCCCGCGCCTTTCGCGACGCCGGTCACGAGGTCACGGTGGTGACGTTTCGCCCCGGCGGGGTGCTGGCGCCTACGCTCGGTGGCGTTCGGCAACTCACGTTGCAACGCTTCGACACCGGCCTGAATTGGTTCGCGCCGGGGCTGGTGCGCGCCGCCCGAACTGCGGCTCCAGACGTGGTTCTGTGCATGGGGCGGATGGCCAATTGCCACGCGGGTAAAATCGCCCGTGAGCTACCGACCGTCACGGTGGTTGGCACCCTTCGCACCGGCAAACCCCTGCCGTTCCTGTTTCGCCGCTCGCTGCGTCAGGTAGCGCATATTGTGGCCAACAGTGCTGAATCGGCCGCCCAATTGGTGAGTATCCATGCCGTTGCCAGTGAGCGCGTTTCGGTGATTTATAACGCGTTGGTTTTCCCTCCGCTTTCCTCGGTTGGCGCAGTGCGTGACGCAGGGGTGCGCGCCCGTTTCGGTGCCACGGCGGAGACGCGGGTGCTGCTGTGCGTGGGCATGTTGCGGCCGGAGAAAAACCAGCGCGCCCTCATTGAAGTGGCCGCCGGTCTAGGTGGCGAAATCCCGTGGCAGCTCTGGCTGGCGGGCGAAGGTTCGGCCCGTGGCGAGTGCGAGGCGCTGGCGCAACGCCTTGGAGTGGCGGAGCGGGTAAAGTTTCTCGGGTTTCAAGCCGACCCTACGCCACTTTATCGGGCGGCCGATGTGGCGGTGCTCGCATCGAAGGCCGAGTCGCTTTCCAACTTTTTAATCGAGGCGCAGGCCCACGGTTTGCCTGCGGTGGCCTACGCGGCGGGCGGCGTGGGTGAGTGTATTCAAAACGGGGTCACGGGAGCTGTGGTGGAACCGGGGGACGCGGCGGGATTTGGCGCGGCGTTGAGGGTGTACCTGGAGTCGCCCGAGCGTTGCGTGACGGCTGGCGTGGCTGCGCGCGCGTTCGCCCGGGCTGCGTTTGATCCCGGCCGCCAGGCTCAAGCCTACCTCGATCTCTTTGTGCGTTTGCGCGGTGGCCTTTGAGCTCCGCCGAAATCAACTGCGGCTACCATAAAGTGCGCTGCCGACGCGCACTTGGGTGCTGCCGGCGAGTACCGCCAGTTCCAGGTCGCCGCTCATGCCCATCGAGAGTTCACGCAGCGGCACTCCGAAACGGGCCGCGAGGTCGTCGCGGAGGGTGCGCAACGTGGCAAAGGTGCCTGCCGCCACCGCTGGGTCGTCGGCGAGTGGCGCGATGGTCATTAGCCCGTCGACGCGCAAGTGGGTTTTCCCCAGTGCCGCTGCCAATAGCCGAGGTGCATCCTCGATCTCGGCACCGAACTTGGCGGGGTCGCGGCCGGCATTGATCTGGAGTAGGATGGGTAAGGTTTTGCCCAGGGCGTTGGCGGCCGCATCGAGTTGGTTGAGCAGTTTTTCGCTGTCCACGCTTTGAACGCGATCGAAGTGGGTGGCGGCCAGTTTTGCTTTGTTGGACTGAAGGTGGCCGATCAGCTCCCATTGGATTTTGGCCGTGCACTGGGGCTGTTTTTCCACGGCTTCCTGCACCCGGTTTTCCCCTACGGCACGCAACCCATAGCGCTCAGCGTAGTCGGCGGCTGCGGCCGGATAGGTCTTGGTCACCGCCAGCAGTTCAACGCTCGCCGGATCGCGTCCCGCCTGCTTACATGCTGCGGCGATTTGTTCACGAATGGTATCAGCCCGTTGTTTAAACGACTCGTAGGAGGGAAACATAGTGATCCTAGTTTACGGGGTTGATTTAATAAGATTTATTTATACCAAGCAATAAGTACCAAGGCCTCATGCAAATCGAAAACTTCAAAATCTTCGCAGATCTGGTCGAGACGAAGAGCTTCTCAAAAGCGGCAAAAATTAATGCCATCACGCAATCCGCCGTGAGCCAGCAAGCGCGGGCAATGGAGCGGCATTTTAAGTCGCTCTTGATCGACCGCAGTCAAAAGCAGTTTCAACTCACCCGTGAGGGCCAGCGGGTGTATGAAGCTTCCAAGGATCTGCTGCACAGTTATGACAAGCTGTCCAGCGAGCTGCAGGAGATGAAGAAGATCATCAGCGGCACCATTCGTATTTCGACGATCTACTCGATCGGGCTGCACGAGCTGCCGCCCTTTATAAAGCGTTTCCTGGTCGATTTCCCCTCGGTCAATGTGCGGGTGGAATACCGGCGCTCGAACCTGGTTTATGAGGACATTTTGCACAACTCGGTGGACTTCGGCCTGGTCGCCTTTCCGGTTCGCACCCGCCAAATCGAGCAGCTCCCGTTCCGCGACGACCGGCTGGTGGTGATCGCCCACCCCAATCATCCGCTGGCGCAGTTCAGCGAAGTCGGCGTTGAATTAAAACAACTTGCTGGACAGCGCTTTATCGGGTTTGACCCCGATATTCCGACGCGTAAGGCGGTCGACCAGATTTTCCGCGAAAACAAACTGGATATCGATCCGGTCATGGAGTTTGACAACATCGAGACGGTGAAGCGGGCCGTGGAAATTGATCATGGTATTGCGATTGTGCCCCAGGCCACCGTGCTGCAGGAGCAGCAGCAGGGCACGCTCGTGGTTATCCCATTTAAGAACAAGGAATTCACCCGTCCGCTGGCGATCTTGCACCGCAAGGGCCGGGTGCTGACCCCGGCGATGAAGAAGTTCATCGAGACGCTGGGAATGAATATGACGGAGGTTGAAGAGGAGGTGTGAGTCGGGGGCAACCGACCCCACCGGTCTGTAGTTGCATGATCAGGCGCAGCCCGAGGCTTTCGGTCTGCGCCTCTTTTTTGACCATTTTCAGCGTCGCTTGACGCAGGGATGAACCGGGATTCTCTGGCGAACTTACTCCATGAATAATCTTCTAAAAACGGGATGTGTGGTCATTTTGCTGGTCGCGGGCTTGCTGGTCACCGCAGGCGCCCAGTCTTCAGCTGCGGGCCCGGTGCCGCCGCTGTTAGCGCGGTCGACTTTACCGGTGCTGGGCAAGGCCCCAGCTTGGGTGCTTCGCGACGTCGAGGGGCGCGAGGTCAAGTCGAGCGATTACCTGGGCAAGGTTGTGGTGGTGGATTTTTGGGCGACTTGGTGCCCGCCTTGCCGGAAGGAAATCCCCGACTACATCGCCTGGCAGAAAAAATACGCCGAGCGCGGTCTGGTGATCCTGGGTTTGTCGTTGGACGAAGCGCCGGCATCGGTGGTGAAGGCGTTCGGGGATAAGATGAAGATCAATTATCCGCTGTTGATGGCCGATGCGGCGACAGCCGAGGCCTTTGGCGGGATCGAGGGGTTGCCGACCGCCTTTGTCATCGATCGCGAGGGTAGTATTCGCCACCGCAAGGTCGGGTTGTCCGATTCGGAAGCCTACGAGAAACTCATCGCGTCTCTGCTGTAGGTTGGGGCGCAAGAGTTTTTTTGGAGGGGTGGCGCTGGCTTGATGCCGGAATCGGACAACGCGGAGGTCGTCCGTTCCTATTATCTTATTTTCAGAAGGTTACTGTCCTCGGGCGTAAACCCGAACTCCTGAGTTGGCTGCGATGAGCTGGCGCAAGATGCTGGAGCAGATGATCGTGAGTGAATCCCCGAGGTGCACTAAATAGTGCTTCGAGTGGGTGAATGAACGGTCAGATGCCCAGCAGGTTGCGCCAGATCGCGCTGACCAACTCAGGAGTTCGGGTTAAACTCATTTTGATCGTTCTTGAGAGTAAGGGCCCGCCGAAACCCCTAACGGCGGGCCCCCCTGTTTTTCTACGCCGGCGATCAAGCCGGCCTCATGTTACCCCTAAGTTCTGGCCGCTTGCGACCAGCCCTGTCGACATAGGCTTTAGCAGCCGTTGTGCCAACAATCCGACGGCTTGCGGGTTGATCACTTTTTAGTCGCTATCCGTCCAGCGCCCCGCGTCCCACGCCACGGCGGTGTGGCTCTTCAGGCTTCGCTGTGGAAGCGGGCCACTTGGGCCAGGCCATCGGCGATTTCGCGGTCGCTGCGGCAGCGCGGGGTTTTGTTTTGGCCGCCCCATTTGCCTTTGCTGCGCAGCCACTGTTCGAACACCCCTGGCATCACCAGCTTAACTACGGGTGAATCCAGGCCGCCGCCGTTACGCTTGGCTTCATAGTCGTCGTTGAGGCGCTTTAACTCCACATCCAGCTCGATGGCGATGGCCGGGCCGGTGGGTGTTTCCGTCGTGTTGGACTTCAGTTCTACCCACCACTCGTGGCGACCTCGGCGTTGGCCGGCTGCGCTGTCGCTAAACAACGGGGCCACATGGAAGTTCACAATCGTCCAGCCGTGACGCTGGCAGACGGCGATCAGGGCGTCGGTGAGCTCTTTTTCGATCACATGCTCACCGAACGCGCTTAATTGCAATGCGGTGCGCCCCACGTAAACCAGGCGCGGAATGTCGGTGGAAACAAACCGCACCACGTCGCCGATCACGTACCGGGTGAGCCCGGCCGGGGTGCTCAGCACGAGCACGTAATCGACTCCGGCGCGCACCCCAGCCAGAGGCACGGTGCGCCCGCCGAGGTTTTGCAGGTTGTTCGGCTGGTAGTCCTTGAGCGGGAGGAACTCAAAAAACAGGCCGACGTCGGTCATCAGGCGCAAGCCGAGTGCCGATTCGGCGTCCTGGGTGGCAATAAAGCCCTCGGAGGCGGGGTAAACCTCGTGAAAGTTAACACTCGGGCCGATTTGGGCGCGCAGTTCTTCGATGTAAGGGCCGACGGGGACGCCGCCGTGGATGAGGCATTCCAGATTCGGCCAGACCGCTTGCAGATTGGCCGGAGTGTGGTTCGGGGTGCTGGCGCGCGCTTTGATCGTTTCAGCAAGAATGAGCATCCAGCTAGGAATGCCTGCCAAAAGCGTGATGTCGCGGTTCCAGGTGCGCTCGGCGATGGATTGGAGCTTGGTGGGCCAGTCGGCGACTTGCGCAATGGATTTACCGGGCTCGTAAAGGTGTTTCTCGACCCAGCCGGGCAGGTTAAGCGCGGTGATGCCGCTCAAGTCGCCGGCGTAGGCGACCTGGTCCTTGGATTCCTCGAGCTGGGTAAGCGTGGTCGAGCCGCCCAGAAACAGGTGTTTGCCGCGGAAAACCCCCGTGTGGCCGACGCGCGCGGTGTAATAAAGCAGCGAGTCCAAGCCAGCTTTGCGGAAGTGCTCCAGCATGCCCTCGGTGATCGGCAGGTACTTGGTGCGCCCTGCGGTGGTGCCGGAGGAGACCGCATAAAAACTGCAATGCCCGGGCCACAGCACATTCGGCTCACCGGCCTTCATGCGCTCGATGTGGGGAATGAAGCCTTCGTAGGTTTGCAGCGGCACGCGCGCCTGAAACTGGGTGTAGGTCATGCGGGCCTCGATCCCGTGCAAGCGGCCGTAAACGGTGGATGCGAGCTGCGCGCACAAACGCGCAAAGGTGCGCTCTTGGGCAGGCACCGCGTCCTTGCCGTCCCTGAGTTTGCGCGCAGTGCGCGTGGTCAGGAAACTGACGCCTACGGTGAGCAGACTTCGCGTCGGGGAAAACATACGGGGCGGCTGGCGATTAGGCAGCTTGGCCCGAGGGGCGGTCGCAAGTGAATTCATGCGGCGAGGGGCAACCGGCGGTTTTTAATGGTGCCGTAAAAACGGCCGATCGGGGGCAGGAAGTTGCCAACGTGAAAGATCAACGAGGCGTGTTGCACGGGCGCGCCATTGGGGTTGGCCAGCGTGCGGCAATCGCTCTGTGGAAAAAAGGCCCGATGGGCGGCGGTGAACGCAAAGCGGGTGGGGGACCGCGAATCGATTACGGAGTCCTCGTCTTCGGCGAAGAGGATGAGCGTTGGCGCATTACTCAAGGGGAGAAGGCGTTGCGAGAAATAGTCGTGGGGAGAGGTGAAGCGGCGCAGCGCCCCCATGCGTTCGCAGGCGCCCCGGGCGTCGATACGCGCAATGGTGTCCATCACGGACGTACTCAGGTGTTCCATCTCGGCCGGAGTCATGAGCGTGGCTAGCGCGGCCTTGTTTTGGGCACCGGCGCCAAACATACGGGTGAAAATGGTCCGCGATTTTTCAATCAGGCGCGGGTCAACCACCCCATCGACGGCGTCGAGATAGGGTTTGACCGCACGCCCGAGCAGGGTGGCGGGTTTGGTCTCGCCGGGGGCCAGCAGGTCTTCGATGCAGCCGATGGGGCTCACGAACACGAGTCCGGCAATGTCGACCTGGCGACCTGCCAGGCGCGCCCGACGCAGCCATTCGAGGATCAGACCGGAGCCAAAGCTCACCGAAAAAATCACCGGCGGGGTGCCTTGGCCGCGCGCGAGGTCATCGACCAGGTCGTCGAGCTGGGCGAACAGCAGGTCGGCCGAAAAGCCATGGCGCGGGTAGTTAAGATAAAAAACGCTGCCGCGTTTGAGCAACGAGCCGCGCAACAAGAATACCTGTTCGGTGGCATCGGGCACGAAGCCGCCAAAAACGATCGTGGGCACGTCGCCTTTGCGCTTTTCGTGCAAAAGCGTGGCGAGTTGGTGCGGACCTGCCGCCGCTGAGGCCAGCACCGCATGTTGGGCGGTACGGGTGAGCGGTTCGTAGGGAACCGGCCGGGGAGGGCGCAGCTTGTAGCCGGTGGTGCGGATGAGCGTGCGCAGCGGCTGCGCGGGCGACATGCGTCCGAAGGCGGCAAGCAGGGAGAGGGCGGGGGCGAAACTCAGCGCGGTCATAAAGGTGTGGCTTGTCCTGATGCGCCGCCGGTAGCAGCGCGCAAAGGCAAAGCGAGAGCGTAACGCAATGTTCACACGGGCGAAACACAGTCGTAACATTGTTCCGGTTTTTGGGCCCTGGTTCCCTGTTTTTTAAGCGCTCGATGAGCCCGCTTGATCAGATACTTGGGCGCGAGCCGCGCCTAGGCTCTAACGGGTCAGCGCCCCGAAGTCTTAAACGACCGCGCCGCCCCCACGGCCAAATCCCAGTCCGCACGCAGTCGGGCGATTTCCTCGGACGGGCGTTGGGGCGTAAAGGTGCGGTCGGTCGTCCAGTGGCGGGCGATTTCCTCGCGGCTGGACCAGAAGCCAGTAGCCAATCCAGCCAGATACGCCGCACCCAGCGCGGTCGTTTCGATACAGCGCGGGCGCACGACATTAACCCCGAGCAAGTCCGACTGAAACTGGAGCAACGGCGCGCTACGGGAGGCGCCGCCATCGACCCGCAGTTCGCGCAGTGGTAGTCCGCTGTCTTTTTCCATGCAGCGGATGAGGTCTGCGGTTTGAAGTGCGATGGCCTCGATTACGGCGCGGCAAAGCTGCGCGCGGTTGGTCCCTCGGGTGATGCCGACCATCGTGCCTCGGGCAAATGGATCCCAGTGGGGCGCGCCCAGGCCGGCGAAAGCCGGTACCAAAAAAAGTCCGCCGGCGTCGGGCACCGATTCGGCCAGCCGGTCGAGTTCGGCGGCGTCGCGAACCAGTTGCAGCTCGTCGCGCAGCCACTGAATGGTCGCCCCGCCGATGAACACCGAGCCCTCCAGCGCATACTCGGTGCGCCCGCCGATTTTCCACGCCGGGGTGGTCAGCAGGTGGTGGCGCGAACTCACCGGCTTTTCACCGGTGTGCATCAGGGTGAAACAGCCGGTGCCGTAGGTGTTTTTGGCCATGCCGGGTTGAAAGCACGTCTGGCCGAACAGCGCCGCCTGTTGGTCGCCTGCCACGCCTGCGATCGGCACACCCGCGAGCTCCGGCAGTTCGGCGCCAACGTGCCCGTAGATTTCGGCGCAGGAGCGGATCTGTGGCAACAGGGCGCGCGGGATTTCAAAAAGGGTTAACAGCTCGTCGTCCCAGTCGCCGGTGTGGATGTTGCAAAGCAGGGTGCGGGAGGCGTTGGTCACGTCGGTGGCGTGCACGCGCCCGCCGGTGAGTTGCCACAATAACCAGCTGTCCACAGTGCCGAAAGCCAGCCGCCCCGCCTCGGCTCCGGCGCGAGCTCCCGGCACATTTTTTAGAATCCACCGCAGCTTGGTGGCGGAGAAATACGGGTCGAGGCGCAGGCCGGTTTTGGCGGTGAGGCCGGGCTCGTGGCCGTCGCGCCGGAGTTGCGCACAGTCGTCGGCGGTGCGGCGGTCCTGCCAGACGATGGCATTGTAAACGGGTTGGCCGGTCGCGCGGTCCCAGACCAGGGTGGTTTCGCGCTGGTTGGTCAGGCCGAGCGCAACGATGTCGGAGGCGGCCAGTTGGGCGCGGGCGAGCACTTCGGTGATGACGGCGCGTTGGCTGGCCCAGAGCTCGCGAGGGTCGTGTTCCACCCAGCCGGGATTGGGATAATGTTGAGTGAACTCCTTTTGGGCTCCCGCGACGATGCGGCCGGAGTGGTCGAAAATGAGGGCGCGTGACGAGGTGGTGCCTTGGTCGAGCGCAAGAATATGGCAAGGTGAGCTCATGGGGGGAGGGGGGGGCTCTCTGACGTAGCTCGGTGCCGGTGGGCTCCGAGCTTGCGCGGCAGGCAGAGTAGGCATCCCATGCGTTCCCTGTCATGCCCATTCCTCCTGTAATTTACGAAGACGACACGCTCATCGCGTTCGACAAACCGAGTGGCATGCTGGTCGCGCCCGATCGCTGGGACAAAACCCGCGAAAACCTCATGGGCCTCATTCATGACAAAATGGGCCATGAGGTGGCCAACGTTCACCGCATCGACGCCGACACCAGCGGCATCCTGCTGTGCACGAAGCAAAAGAGCGCCCTAGATTTTGTCAGCGGCCAGTTCCAGTCGAAAACGGTGGCCAAGGTTTACCACGCCCTGTGCGTCGGCCTGCCGGCCCCCGAGCTGTTTGACCCGCTCGATGAGGAGGATGCCGAGGACCTGCCCGCCCCGCTCGGCGCCGACGAATTTTTAATCAACCGTGATTTGATCGACGACGAGACCCAGCCGGGCCGCATGCGCACCATCCGCAAAAAGGGCAAAGCCAGCCAGACGATCGTCAAAGTGCTGGAGCGTTTTACCGGGTTTACGCTCGTCGAGTGCCGCCCGCTCACGGGACGCACGCATCAGCTGCGCGTTCACTTGCAATACGTCGGCCTGCCGATTCTTAACGATCCGTTTTATGGCGACGGCGTGTCCGAGTTGAAACTCTCCAATCTGAAGCGGGGCTATAAAGGCCGTGTGGACGAAAAACCGCTGATCAGTCGTCTGGCGCTCCATGCCAGCCGCATCACGATCAAACATCCGGTGGGCAAGTTGCCGGTGACGATCAGCGCGCCGCTGCCCAATGAGTTCGAAGTGGCGCTGAAATACCTGCGCAAGTTCGCGGCGCTGAAGTAGGCCGCGGGTTGCCGCCGATGTAGCTTCATGGGTCCGACGTAGCGCAGACTTCCAGTCTGCCCTTCCGTTCGGAGCAGACTGGAAGTCTGCGCTACTTCACTGAATTCGGCGTGAATGCGTCCTGCGGGCGCACCGGTTCGGGAAGTCGCTGTCTTTTACCGGACAACGGCCTGCCCTGAACTTGAATGTGTTAACCGCTCCCTTCTCCCGCGCTCACCCGCTTCAGGCTGCCGATGAAAAGAGCGGGCGGTTATCGGGCGGTTTTGTGCTCATTATTACGATCCTGTTGATGTCGTTGCTGGTCCTGGTGGGGGTATCGTTTGCCGCGTTGACGCGGGTGGAGATCCAGCTGGCTGCTAATCAACAGGCCCAGTCACTCGCCCAGCAACACGCGCTCATGGCCCTGAATATCGCGGTCGGCCAATTGCAAAAACATGCCGGTCCGGACGCGCGCATCAGTGCGCAGGCTTCGGCTGTGGATCAGTCCGCCGCGAATCCCTGGTTCACCGGAATCTGGAGCGCCAATTCGCCGGGCCCCGCCGCGCTGGTTTGGCTTGTCAGCGGCAACGAGGTGAATCCGGTCCTCGTCGGACCTGAACACGATTTGGGGCGAACCTCCGCCGCTTCCGCCGAGGCCTTGATTTTGGACTCGGCTGGTTTGGCGTTGAACGGGCCCGGTACAGTAAAACCCAATACCGTGTTGCTGGTGGGGGCCGGGGCCGCTCGCACGGGCGGCGGCGGCTTGGCCGACGGCTCCGTCATGGTGCCGGGTGTCCCGATTAACCTGACGCCGCCCGGGTTCGCCTCGGTCAAAACCGTAGGTCGTTACGCGTACTGGGTCGGCGACCAAGGAGTGAAGGCCTCCATCGGTTTACCGGACCGGACGGGCGAGGTGAATTACCCGCCGTGGGTGACGTCGGCGGTGGACGATCAGCGCAGCCGTATCCGTCAGCAAATCGCGACCGCGCCGAGCTACTTCCGCAATGTGGCCAACGACCGCAGTGGGTTTGATCCGCTGGATGCGCGTAATGACCCGCTTCGCCAACGCCTGCTGGAAATCAATCAGTGCCAGTTCTTAACACCTGTGGTGTCCAGTGCGCCGTTGAGCGGGTTTTTGCGTGAGCATTATCACGATTTCACGGTGCGCGCCGTGTCGCTTCTGGCCAACACGCTACCGGATTGGCACGCGCACCGGGGATTGTTGCGCGACCTCTCCGCGCAGCCGGCGCTCTTGGGCAACGCCTTTGCGACCTTCGTGAATTACCCGGCGTACATGGAGGCACCGAGCGACACCAATACCGCCGTTCCGCCCATCACTACGACGGCGTCCGCACGGCGGCGCTACCACCTGTTTCCCACGGTGGCGACGGCTGCGAGCGCCGAGGTGCCGGCCCTGGAGTTTGGCGTGGCGCCGGTGTTGGCGAGCTTCCTCCTTCAATTTCGCGTGCTGCGAGCGGGCGGCTCGGTGCAGGTGCGCTCGCGGCTTTTTGTCGAGCTGTGGAATCCCTACACCGCCGCCTTCGTGCCGCCCACGGGACTCACGCTGGAGATCTCCGGACTTCCGCGAATTCAAATCACTGATACGGGGCCGGGCGGCGCGGCAGGGGTTTTTGATCTGCAGGCGGTGGGTGCAACATTGCAGGGGGCCGGCGGATCGCCCGCGCCGATGCAAGTCCGGCTCCCCTTCACGGTCGGCGCGCAAACCGACCGGGCCTCCTGGTTGCCGGGCCGCCTTTATGCTTGGGTAACGGGCACCGGTTCCACGCCGACGGCTAACCTGACGTTTTATTCCAAAAACCTGTCGGCCCAAGGTTGGGGTTACAGCTCCATGCCACTGGCGGGCACTTCGGGTGCGTTGCAGGTGACCACCGCCTCCGAACCCGTTATCACAGTCAGGCTCAAGTCGGGTATCAATTTACTGGCGACCTACACCTCGCCGACTTTTCCGACGCTGCTGGTGCCCAACGTCGAAGATCCTGCGACGAGCGGAAATTGGGTGTTCGCTTACGGCTTTCGACTCAGGCAGCCGAGTTCGTTGAACAAAGAGCGCGGCTGGCTTTCGGCGGCGGGCGGCGATTTCAGAAACCAGTCCCCGCCGGCGAGTGTGTTCACCGCGTTTAATGAGACCCTCGACCTCGATCCCGAGGCGTATGTGGGGACGCCGGCCACCAGCATGGGGGTTAATAATTTCCTGCTTTATCGGGCGGCGGGCGTCGCCCTGGGCTCCACGCGTTCGGCCAACAATGATACGCCGGTGTTCGAGTTGCCGAGGTTGCCGTTGTTGTCGTTGGGCGAGTTGCAGCACCTGCGATTCACTGCTGGACGCCCGTTTGCTTTGGGCAATTCGTGGGGCGCGGCGGTGGCCGACCTGAGCGGCGGCACGGTTAACGGCTGGTTTGACCGCTATTTCTTTTCCGGGGTGCCCTCGACCGGCGGCGCGCCGGATTTGTTAAACGGCGTTCCTTTGCCCAACACCAATCTGCTGCCGGTCGATAGCCGGGCGGTTCGCGCCACGCCCCTGTCGCTCGATGTCGTGCGCGATGGTGGCAGCGCCTACACCTCGCGATTCCTGCTGCAGGCCGGCGGGTTCAACGTGAACTCGACGAGTCCGGCCGCCTGGCGTGCGGTGCTTTCGGGGGTGCGCTTCGGTGCGGCAAAACCGTTTCAGCGCATGGTGGTCGACGAGAGTGCCGTGCCTAACGACTGCACGGGCAGTCAGGTCGGGGTGGGGCAGGGGGGCGCCGACGAGATGTTGAACGATGCCACGCTAGCCGAGGCTGCGGGAACCGGCGGGCCGGCTTTTTTCCGTTTTTCCCAATCGGCGCAGGAAACCTATGCGGATTCCAACACCGCAATCGACGGGCTCCTATCCAAGAAAACCTTTCGTGCGGGACTGCGCGGGGGCAGCGATCGTGGCGCGACACACCTGCTCACTACCGCTCAACTTGAGCAGATGGCTCAGGTGATCGTGGGGCTGGTGCGCTCCAAGGTGGCGACGAGCGGACCGTTTCGGAGCATCGAGGAGTTTCTCGCACCGCAGGCGTTTTGGGGCGGGGCCAGCGTGTTGGAAAAGGCAATTGCGGATGCGGGGATCAATCCGGCGAGCATCAGTGTAAATCCAGTGAATGCGTTTACTGATCTCGGCTTCGGCTCACTCACGCTCACGCCTGCCGATATCATGACCGCTTTGGCGCCCTATTTGCGCACGCGATCGGATACCTTTGTGGTCCGTACTTACGGCGAAGTGATCAATCCCACGGCCGCGACGGTAACGGCGCGGGCCTGGTGCGAGGCAACCGTGCAGCGATTTCCTGAAACCGTCGCGGCGGACGATGACGTGGCCGCGCCCCGCGTGGGGGGCTTCGGGCGTCGTTTTAAAATCACTCAATTCCGATGGTTATCCCCCTCCGATATTTAATCAGTCTTTGGGTGCTCCTCCCGGTTGTCGTTCAGGGCCAAGCTATGCCGCCGCCCGAGGTGGCGGTGCAGTTCACGGTTTTTAGCCGCAAGCGATTGGACGGGTTGTGTTACCTGCCGACGAAGCGGTCCCAGCCGGTGGGCTTGCGGTTTTTTAGCCAAAATAAATCGGAGCGTTACCGGTACACGGGTTCGGCCGACGTGGCTTTTTATGCGGCGGAAGACTGGGCTCGATATGCGCAGGCCGGAGTGGCGGCGGTACCCTGCGTGAAGCCCTTGCCGAGGCCTGTCGCGGTGGCGACGCTGCCAGTCGGGATGACGGAGTCGCTGCTGTTGTTTATTCCACTGCCGGAAACGCGCCCCGATGGTATTCAATATCTGGTGCTTCCGTTGGACGATGATCCGGCGCGCTTTCCGGTGGGGCATATCGCGGTGGTCAACGCGACGGGACGCCCCTACACGGGGCAGGTGGGGCGGAAGGTTATGGACCTGCCGGAGGGCGGCGAGGGGACCGTTGCCGCCAAGGGGACGGTTGATTTCCGCCTGGCTTGCCTCGATGGAGCGCAATGGGTTTTCGCCGGCCATCATCTCCTGAATGTCGGCGCGCAAACTCGCGTGCGCCTGGTTTTGTTTCCGGCGACTGCTCCCACGGGCGTGGGGCCGGTCATTCGCGCCTTGGTGGATAAACCGCACGACAAAACTGCGGTGCTGACTGCCGCACGGTTGGCCCCCGGGAAATAACCGTGATTCGCGAAAAAAACGTCGTTTGTCGTCCGGACGCGGAACGGTGTTTGCAGACTTGCCTGCGTCAGTGCGATGGGGAACGTGGACGGCGAGTATGGAGTCCCAAAAAAACGCCGATTACCGTTCCGCTGCGGCACGCGCCGCCTACATCGATCGGTATCTTGCCGAGCTGTATCCAGAAACCCCCATCCCGCTCGATCACACCAATCCCTACACGCTGCT